>NZ_CP027570.1:2260000-2478942 GCF_003010495.1 Megasphaera elsdenii DSM 20460
AAAGCATGCGCGTATTCCCGATTTCCAACTGGACGGAAAAAGATATCTGGCAGTATATCAAACGGGAAAACATCGACATCGTGTCCTTGTATTTCGCCAAAGAACGGCCCTGCGTCTATCGCGATGGCAACATCATCATGGTCGACGACGACCGCATGCGCCTCAAGCCGGGAGAAGAAATCATGCACAAGAAGATCCGCTTCCGTACTTTGGGATGCTATCCTTTGACAGGGGGCATCGAATCCGATGCCGATACGCTGGATGCCATCATCGATGAAACACTGAGCGCCGTCTCGTCGGAACGGACGAGCCGCGTCATCGATAATGAAGCAGCCGGCAGCATGGAACGCAGAAAGAGAGAGGGGTATTTCTAAAATGGATAGAAACGGAAACGGCTTGTTAAAATTTATTACCTGCGGCAGCGTCGACGACGGCAAATCGACACTCATCGGGCATCTGCTCTATGATGCCAAATTGCTTTATGCCGACCAGAAGAAAGCACTGGAACTGGAAAGCAAAGTCGGCAGCCGCGGCGGCGCCATCGACTATTCGCTCCTCCTGGATGGCCTCATGGCCGAACGGGAACAGGGCATCACCATCGACGTCGCCTATCGCTATTTCAGCACGGATAACCGCAGCTTCATCGTCGCCGACACACCGGGCCATGAAGAATATACTCGCAACATGGCTGTCGGCGCTTCCTTTGCCGACTTGGCCATTATCCTCATCGACGCCACCAAGGGCGTCCTGGTCCAGACCCGCCGCCATGCCCGCATCTGCGCCCTCATGGGGATCCGCTATTTCATCTTCGCCATCAATAAGATGGACCTGGCCGACTACAGCCAGGAACGCTTTGAAGAAATCAAGGGACAGATCGCCAAGCTCCGCGACGAATTAGAACTGGCCAACGTCGTCCTCATTCCTGTTTCGGCGACGGAAGGGGACAACGTCACCAAGGCTTCGACCAATATGCCTTGGTACCAGGGACCGACGATTCTCGATTATTTGGAAACGGTCAACGTTGAAGAAGACAAAGAAGAAGGCTTCTACCTGCCCATCCAGCGCGTCTGCCGCCCGAATCATACTTTCCGCGGTTTCCAGGGCCAGATTGAAAGTGGGTCCTTAGCTGTTGGCGATACGATTACAACGTTGCCCAGCAAAGAAGAAGCTAAGGTCAAATCCATCCTCATCGGCTTCGATACCGTCGAGTCGGCCGTCAAAGGCCAGCCGGTCAACGTCCAGCTCGACCGCGAAGTCGACGTATCCCGGGGCTGTGTCTTCACCAAGGGAACGGACGTCGCCCTGAGCCAGCGCATTACGGCGACCATGCTCTGGATGGATGACCAGGACCTGGCTGTCGGCAAGGAATATGTCGTCAAATTGGGGACGAAAGAAATCGTCGGCGTCCTCAGCGACATCGATTACACCATCGACGTCAATACAGGGGAAAAGAAGCGCGCTTCGAGCCTTACGAAGAACGAAATCGCCGTCTGCACGCTCTTCCTGCAGGAACCGATTGTCGTCGATACTTTCAGCCATCACAAGGTCCTGGGCGAACTCATCCTCATCGACCGCGTCACCAACATGACTTCGGCTTGCGGCGTCGTCATCGACGTCAACGATACCAACGCCGACCACACCTTCGTCCATGGCTCCTTGAAGGCCCGCGGCGATGTCTTTGAAGATTTCTTCTACGGTATGCAGAGTCTCAATATCACCAAGGCTAAACCGGCCTTCCACCAGTACCACATCGGTGATACCATCCCGACCAAGGGCGAAACCTACGCATATCCGGATAACTTCGATATCCTTATCCTCCGCGACAAGATTGCCGTCGAAATCCGCGACGCTAAAGTGGCTAACATCCTGTCCCTTGATGGCTATGCCTATACGGAACAGCCCCTGGTCAATGGCCGCGGTTTTGCCATTAACGTTCACTCGCCACAGGAATTCGCTGCTTTTAAAGCGGATTATACCAAGGCCGGGGAAAATTCCGATGCCGAACTTTTCGACAAATGGATGACCTTTGAAACATATCGCAAGATTAAATTCCACAACGATTTTGAATAATGGCTATTTAGAAAAGGGGCTGTCTTCAGTGAGACGACAGCCTCTTTTCTGTATGCAAAAATAGCATGGATTACCTGTAATAAGTTACAGTGTCATAAAAGAACATTTTATATATAATAAAAACAAAGAAAGGCCTTCCCATTTGTGAATTATATGTGGAGAGAGGTGAGGCAATATGACCTGGAAAAAAATAAGGCCGCGATTAAGTCTTCTAATAGTTGCCGTTCTCATGCTTTGTGTCATGCTCACAGGCTGTATGTCCGATAAGTATGCCAATAGTGAATATGTCGGCACGTGGAAGGCGACGAAAGCTTCTATGAGCGGTGTCAGTCTCGATGTCAATAAAGTCATTGGTAGTTTTGTCCTTGAATTAGAAGCCGACGGCGACGCCAAGGCGGTTATCAAAGGCGAAAAGAGCAGCGGCGACTGGGAAGAAGTGGAAAACGGCTTTAAACTCAAGGATTCCCAAGATGAAATGGCTTTTACGAAAGTCAAAAAAGGCATAGTCAAGACCGAATATTCCGGCATGGTCATTCTTTTTGAAAAACAAGCTTCCAAATAGTATGACACATTTAGATTCCTCAACGATAACGATTTTAGATGATAAAAAAGTATAGCATTTAGAAGAATTTAGAAAAAACTGTTGCTACGGCAACAGTTTTTTTCTTTCCCGACTGTTATCATAAAGTCAACGAGGCGGCTTATGATGTCGTCACGGTGTATGTGAAAAAAATAATTTGTTCATCCATTATATTTGTCATTTATTTCTTTAGAAAGAGGGTAACAGCATGGGCTATCAATTAAATGCAGATGCATTGAACACGGTCTTTGCCAAATGGTCGGATACGTATGACATTTACGCTCCGAAACTGTTTGCAGGTACAGGGCGGTCTTCGATGCAGGATATCGTACGCTATGGCAAGATCACCAAGCCGGAAGAAATCGTTTGGGACAAACGATCCGACTACTCGGCAAAAGACGTTTTGCTGCCGGTTTGCCAGACCTTGTTCTATTTCAATGAAAATACCGTCACCGAAGCCGAAGCTCCGGAAAAAGGCGCCATCATCTTGCTGCGCAGCTGCGATTTGCACGCCATCAAGCGCTTCGATTACATGTATCTCCAGAATGGTCCCGAAGACTATTACTACAAACGCGTCCGCGACCGCGTCAAATTCGTCCTCATGGGCTGCAGCCAGGAATTTGAAAACTGCTTCTGCGTTTCCATGGGCACCAATACCAGTGATAACTACGATGTCGCCTTGAATTTCAAAGACGGCCAGTATTTCCTCGATGTCAAAGATGACGTCCTGGGAAAAGCCGTTACAGAAGCCAAGGCTCCGGAAGCCGACGTCGTCCCCGACCATGTGACCGAAAACAAACTGCAGGTACATATTCCGGAAAACCTCTCGTCGGCCATCGCCAAATCCCACGTCTGGGATGAATACGACAAGCGCTGCATCAAATGCGGCCGCTGCACCCTGGCTTGTCCGACCTGCACCTGCTGGTCCATGCAGGACGTATTCTTCACGGAAGACCATAAAGCCGGCGAACGCCGCCGCGTGCAGACATCCTGTATGTTCGACGATTATACCCTGGTAGCCGGCGGCCTTTGCTTCCGCAAGAAGGCTGGCGAACGGATGCGCTTCAAAGTGCTCCATAAGACGCTGGAATTTAAACAGCGCTCCGGTTTCCAGATGTGCGTGGGCTGCGGCCGTTGTGATGCCATCTGTCCGGAATACATTTCGCTCAGCCATTGCATCAATGTCAAATTGCCGGAAGGCATGAAGGAGGTCACCGAGAATGAATAACGAATACTTACCGTTCCGTTCGGAAATCTTAGAAGTCATTAAACATGCCGATGTGGAATATACTTTCCGGATGGCCTATGACCGTGGCAAAGAACATCCGGTCAAACCGGGCCAGTTCTTTGAAATCTCTATCCCGAAATACGGCGAAGCTCCCATTTCTGTCAGCGGCATTACCGACCATTCCCTGGATTTCACCATCCGTAAAGTCGGCAGCCTGACCGATGAAATCTTTGAAAACTATGTCGGCGGCCACTTCTTCATGCGCGGGCCTTATGGCAATGGCTTCGACGTCAACATGTTCAAAGGCAAGGAAATCGTCCTGGTCACCGGTGGTTCCGGCTTATCTCCGGTCCACGGCGTCATCGACTACTTCGCCGACCACATGGACGAATGTAAGAGCCTGACTGTCATTTCCGGCTTCAAATCGCCGGCGGACATCCTCTTCAAAGAAGACCTCAAACGCTGGATTGCCGACGGCATGAACTTCATCTGCACGGTCGACAAGGCTCCGGAAGAAGGAAATTATGACGGCCATGTCGGCTTGGTCACCCAGTACATCCCGGAACTGCCCCTCAAAGACTTCGACAACGCCATCGCCGTCGTCGTCGGTCCGCCGATGATGATCAAATTCTCCATCCAGGAATTGATCAAACTCGGTTTCGATGAAGAAAAGATCTGGCTCTCTGAATCGCGCAAAATGTGCTGCGGCCTCGGCAAATGTGGTCACTGCCGTATTGGCAAAGTCTACGTCTGCCAGGACGGGCCGGTATTCAAATACACCGAACTTCGTACCTTAATCGACTAGGAGGCTGATACATTATGGAAATGAATTGCGGCAAGTTAAAAAAATACGCTTTCCGAGTAACGAAAAATCGCAATATGGCTTCCGCCCGTGTCCGTGTACCCGGTGGGTCCCTGAATGCCAAGGTCCTGGGCCAGGTCCAGCATATTGCAGAAACATATGGCAATGGCGAAATCCATCTGACCATCCGTCAGGGCTTTGAAATCATGGGGATTCCCTTTGAAAAAGTAGAAGAAGTAAAGAAGGCCCTGCAGCCGATCATTGATGAACTCGACATCAATCAGAGCGAAAAAGGCGCTGGTTTTGAAGCTTCGGGCACACGAAATGTCATGGCCTGTGTCGGCAACCGCGTCTGCCCCTTCGGCAACTACGATACGACGGCCCTGGCTAAACGGATTGAAAAGGCTATTTTCCCGAATGACCTGCACGTCAAAGTAGCCCTGACCGGCTGTCCTAATGACTGCGACAAGATTCGCATGCACGACTTTGGCGTCATGGGCATGACAGAACCCCAGTTCGACCCCAGCCGCTGCGTCAGCTGCGGCATGTGCGTCCGCAAGTGCAAACAGCTTTCGGTAGAAGCCTTGCAGATGAAGAACTTCCGCCCGGTCCGCAACGTCGAAAAATGCATCGGCTGCGGCGTCTGTGTCTGGGCCTGCCCGAACCGTGCCTGGACGCGAAGCAAGGAACAGTATTTCCGCATCACCCTCTTGGGCCGTACGGGCAAAAAGAACCCGCGTATGGGCGTCGATTTTATTAAATGGGCCGATGAAGACAGCGTCGTAAAGATTATCTCCAACGTCTATGCTTTTGCCAAGAAATATATTGACCCGACCGCTCCTGGCGGAAAGGAACATATCGGCTACATGGTAGACCGTACGGGTCCGGAAGAATTTATCAAGTTCATCCTCCAAGACGTCCACCTGCCGAAGAAGGCGGAAATCTATCGTCCTCTCAACTGGTCCGGTATCCGCTACGTCGGCTTGAAATCGGAACCGTTCTACGTCGGCAAAGACGTAAACCCGGCCGATTTGGATGTATTCCAGAAGCCGTTGCCGCTGAAATAGGGAGGAGCCTATGTACAACGACGAATACGCAGCTTCTGCAGCCGGTGCGGCCGCCAAGGTCGGCCTGCTGAAGAAGAACCCCTTAGGCTATTTCCTCATGTCGGCTTTAGCCGGCGCCTACATCGGCTTCGGTATCCTCCTGTCCTTTACCGTCAGCGGTACCCTCGGTGCTATTCCTATGACGAAGATCGCCATGGGCCTGTCCTTTGGCATCGCCTTGAGTCTGGTCGTCATCGCCGGGGCAGAACTGTTCACGGGCAATGCCTTCGTCCTCTACAACGGCTGGCGTTCGAAGACGGTCACTTTGACGGACGTCGTCCGCCTGTGGGTCGTCTGCTACCTGGGCAACTGGTTCGGCGCCATCGTCTTGTCCCTGATTTTCTACGGTGCTGCCGGCACGGCTGGCGGCACCGGTCAGGCCCTGGCCAATGCCGCTGCCATGAAGATGAGCCTGCCGCCGCTGGTACTCTTCCTCAAAGGCATCCTCTGTAACGTCCTGGTCTGCCTGGCCGTCTGGTGCGGCTTCCGCTGTAAATCGGACAGCGGCAAACTGATCATGGTCTTCTGGTGCCTCTACGCCTTCTTTACCTGTGGCTTTGAACACAGCGTAGCCAACATGACCGTCCTGACCCTGGGCCTGCTGAATCCCGCCGGCACGGCCGTCAGCGTCGGCGGTTATCTCTACAACCTGGCCTTTGTCACCTTGGGCAACATCGTCGGTGCCATCCTCTTCTTGTCCATTCCCTACGGCATTGCAGCGAAGAAGATTGGTGATTAGTGGCTCGTGGCTAGTGGTTCGTGGCTCTCCTTATAGGAGAGCTGTCAGCGAAGCTGACTGAGAGGTTGCTCTTTCTTTATAGTAGTCCGTGAGTTGTAGGGGCACACGTGGGATGCCCGTCAGGAATGATAGGACATATCCCGGAGCGGGCTCGCCACGTGCGAGCCCCTACAGAAAAAAGGACCTGTCGCAAATGCGACAGGTCCTTTTTCAATACAGCGTCACGCGCTGCTGGTCTATTTCGATGAGGCCATCGGCCTTCATATGGCTCAGTTCCCGGGCTACGGCGGTCCGGTCGGCACAGAGGTAATCGGCCAGCTGGGTCCGGGTTATGGGGATGGTGAAGGTCGGACTGCCAACCTGTTCGGACTGGAAGGAGAAGTACGTCAGCAATTTCTTGCGCAGCGTTTTTTTGGAAATGACTTCGAGCTTTTCCAGGAGCTGGGCATTCTTATCGGCCATGAGGCGGAGCATGTTTTCAATGAGCTGAAAATGGAAGGGGCAGGCATTGGTACAGACATGCAGGACCTTGTGGAAGGGCAGGACCAGGAATTTCGTGTTCTTTACTGCCTGGAAGGTCACGATGGATTGAAGTACCGTACCACAGACAAAGGTTTCTCCAAAGAGACCGCCGCTGCGGATGACGGCCAGGACGGCCTTGTCGCCCCAGCGGTCTTCGTGGATCATGTGGATTTCTCCGCTGAGGACGATGCCGATGTAGCGCACTTCATCCTGAGCCAGGACCAGAAATTCGCCTTTGCGGACGGTCCGGACCCGCGCACCCAGGCAGGTGAGCATGGCCATGCGCTTGTCGGGGCTGATGCCGGTAAAGAAGGGGAGGTCATCGGGCAGGATGGGTAAAGAATCAGTCATGCGAAAGACCTCCTAGTAACGGCGATAGAGACCGATGACTTTGCCCAGGATTTGGCAATCTCGGGTGTAAATCGGTTCATATTCGTCATTTTCCGGCTGCAGGCGGATCGTATCGGCTTCGTGGAAATAGCGTTTGACCGTTGCTTCCTCGCCGATGAGGGCGACGATGATTTCGCCGTTTTCTGCCGTTTCCTGGCGGCGGACGATGAGCTGGTCCCCTTCGAGGATACCGGCGTTCTTCATGCTGTCCCCTTGGACGACGAGCATGAAGCAGTCGTCATTGCCGATGAAGTCCGCCGGGAAGGGATAGACGTCTTCGACACACTCTTCAGCAAAAATCGGCGCACCCGCCCGGACCTGGCCGACCAGGGGCAGGGGAACGACTTTCTTGGAACGCCACGAGCCTTCATCGAGGAGTTCGATGGTCCGGTTCTTGGCCGGGTCGCGGCGGATATAGCCCAGGTCTTCCAGGCGGTGGAGATAACCGTGGACCGTTGACGTCGAGCTCAGGCCGACTTCTTTGCAGATTTCCCGTACCGACGGGGGATAGCCGAATTTATGGACACACGTGCGGATATATTCCAGGATTTGTTTTTGACGGGTCGTCAGCATTTTTTCATTATTAATCATATATAATCACTCCAGTCTGGGAAAGTTATAGCAATTCCAGTATAAGCTACCCTTATTATAGCGAAATTTATAAAAAAAATCAAACGTTTGTTCAAAATATCTTGACAAGAACAACCGTTCGACGGTATAATAAAACCGTCGACGAACGGTTGTTCTAAGAAATTTCGTTCTAAGAACGTTCGTTTTAAAGTCAGGAGTGATTGCCATGAAATATGTCGTATTGGCCGTGCTGGCCCTCTTTATGTGTACACAGATTGGCTGGAGTTACCAGCCTTCGCAGGAATACCTTTCTGTTGCCGTCGAACCGGGGCAGACGGTCTGGCAGCTGGCCTCGGTCGCAGCCGGTGATGATATGGACGTGCGCCAGGTCGTCAATGAGATTTTAGAAGACAACGGCCTGACCGGGACCAGTGACATCCGTCCGGGCCAAATACTGCGCCTGCCCATCGCACCGGGCCGGGCCGAACAGGTGCGGACGGCGTTAGCACGGCAGCTGGTGGATCAATGAGAATCTTCGGTAATCTTTAAGATCGGGTTGTCGATGAGGCGGTCCGCTTCGTCGATGTAGCGGCGGACAATGGCCTGCGACTTATGACGGGTCTGGCGCATGATCTGCCGTTCTTCGACGTGATGCTGGGCCGCCGACGTGGCAAAGCCATGGCGCAGGCTGTGGGCGCCGTAATCATCCGGATTCATACCCATCAGCCCGGCGTAGTGTTTGACGATGAGGGCGATTGATTTATCGGAAATCCGAGTTTTCCGAACATGATGCCCCTTCGTCAATCCCCGAAAAACCGGCCCCGTCGTAATCCCACTGATATCAAGCCATTTCTGCAAGGCCGTGACGGCACAGTATTCTTTATCCTTGACCATGGGAATAGCAATCATCTGGCCCTGGTCGAACTGGTCTGTCTTCGATTTGCGCAGCGTAATGAGCAGGCCCAGGCGGGTGAACTTCAAGTCTTCCACGTCGATACCGGCCAGTTCCGACCGGCGCAGGGCCCCGTAGAAGCCGACCAGGAGAATGGCCTTGTCGCGGACCTGCTGGATTTCGTCGCCTTCGAGATAAGTCAGCATTTCCTTGATGTCGTCGAAGAGAATCGGTGCCTTGCCGTGCTGGATGGTCCCTTTCATGCGCTTGATGCCCCGCAGGGCGTTCTTGACGATGGGGTAGCGGCAGGGATTTTCTTTAAGACCGGCAGCGTCGAAATTTTCCGTCAGCGCGCTGATGCGCCGGGCAATGGTATTGGCCTTGGCATTGTCGGCCAGGTCGTTGATGTAATTGACGATGGTCTCTGGTTCAGCCGGGAACGACGACAGCTGGTGATAGCTGCACCAGTCACAGAAATCGTTCCAGTCCGAGCGGTAGGCGTCGACGGTATTGGCGGCCCGTGCCGTGTACAGGCTCTGGCGGGCTTTATTGGATAACTTATCATTTTGAGCAATGGCTTCACTGCGGCCGATGAAAAAATTCGGCGCATCTGTCAAGTTAGACAACAGAAAACCTCCTTTTCAGGCGCTTTACAAGAACAACTTGTAGATACGCCTTTTTTTGGTATACAATAGAATCAAATAGGGAAAGAAGGGGAGTTGTTATGGCAATCCGCAATGGTCCTTTATGGGACAAAGTGCTGAAAATCGCAGTCTGTCTGGGCCTGTTCCTGGCTTTTTGGGGTGTCCAGTGGGTCATCCCCGATTTCTATCAGGAACTGTTCCGGCTCAGCCTGGCTGGCGACGTGGACGGCCTTATCGATTATATTTCATCCTTTGGCATCTATGCGGCCCTCATCAGTATCTTCATGATCACCGTCACGGATATGACCGGCCTGCCGTCGATTCCCTTCCTGACGGTCAATGGGGCCATTTTCGGACTCGTGCCGGGCCTTATCATTTCCTGGGTTGGCGAAGTCCTGGGGACGGAACTGAGCTTCGTTATCTTGCGGACCGTCTTACGCCGCCAGGCCATCCACGTCATTTCCCGCCATCACCTTAGGAACCAGCTCGACCGGTACAGCCGCTTCCGGACGCTGGCCGCAGCCCGGTCCATCCCATATATCCCCAACGTACCGTTTACAGCTATCGCTGCCGTCAGCCATCTCAGCCAGAAAGACCATTTTCTGGCAACAGCTGCCGGCAAGGTACCGCGGGTCGTCATCGAAGTCCTCTTGGGCCATGACCTCATCCATATCAGCCAGCACAGCGGCCGCCTGGCTTTCTGGGTCGTCCTGACGGTCCTGATCTGTTACTTCTGGCACCGCCATCAGCAGGCTTAGCGGCCGAAGAGGACCATGATGATGCCGCCTAAGGTCGGCATGGCGACGATAGCCTCTTTAAGCAAGGGTTTCGGCGCTAAGTGCGTGAATTTTGCTCCGACATAGGCACGAAAATCATAATAAAAAATTCCCCCTAATATATGATATAATTTGTATTATACCATATATTAAGGGAAAGAAAGGACCATATCTATGAATATTACTGTTTATCTCGGTTCCCGTTGTGGGAACCAACCTTGTTATGCTGATTATGCCTATGCGTTAGGGGCCTGGATTGCCCACCATGGTCATACGCTCGTTTACGGCGGCAGCCGGACCGGGCTCATGGGAAAACTAGCTGACGGGGCTTTGCAGGCCGGGGGGCAGGTCATCGGCGTGGAACCGCAGTTCTTTATGGATGAGGAATTACAGCATGAAGGCTTGACAAAACTGATTGTGACGCCAGATATGACGTCGCGCAAGCAACAGATGATGGACTTAGGCGATATTTTTCTAGCCTTTCCCGGCGGCATCGGGACGCTGGAAGAAATCAGCCAGGTCATGAGCCAGGTAAAACTGCACCAGTTGGAAGGGCGCTTTGCCTTTCTCGACTTCAATGGCTATTATCAGCCCATGAAAGCCTTGATCCAGCAGATGAGCGCCGAAGGATTCGTCGATAAGGCCTGGGCTGATGCCGTGCCTTTCGTATCATCCTTTGCGGAGCTCACAGCCTTTGTCCTCGGCCGCGATTTGCCAAAACCGGGCGAAACGTGGCGCCATTTCAAGAACCATATGTACCGCATCCTCGATTTAGCGGATGACGCCGAAACGGGTGAGACCTACGTCGTCTATAAGACCTTGTATGGCGAATACCGCGATTTCATCCGCCCTCTGGACATGTTCCTCAGCGAAGTGGATCATGAGAAGTATCCCGACGTCCCACAAAAATGGCGCTTTGAAAAAACGGCGGGCCTTTGTTCCTGGAATCCGGCTATTTCCAGTCAATATCTGAAAAAGTGAATGTTAATAGATGATGACCGGTGTATTTTTGTCGACGTTTTTATAGATTTTCGCGGCACTGGCCGGCGGCAGGTTCAAACAACCATGAGAGCCGTTCGATTTGTAAATCTGGCCACCGAACGAGGAACGCCACGGTGCGTCATGAAGGCCGACATTGCAGTTGAAAGGCATCCAGTATTTGACTTTTGAGTCGTAGCCTTGACCGCTCAGGGTGGCATTTTGTGTCTTATAAGTCAGGCCGTAAATGCCCTTGGGCGTACCGTGCTTACGTGTCGGATTGCCCGAGACGAGATAGCTTTGGAGAAGGCACTGGCCGTCTTTATAGAGCCATAGCTGCTGGTCCTTCAGACTAACTTCGATGTACGTCGTACCCCAGTCTTGATGGCCGTGGACCGCAGCCGTCTGGGCGTAGACTGGTTCGCAGACCGTGCTCTGCTTCTGGGCCAGGAGGTCTAGCAGGTGGGCCGTTTCCTTTTCTTGGTCGATGCGCCAGCCGTAATCACCTTCGCTGATCGTGATGTCCTGACCGCCAGAAGTGTGGAAAGTCCGCGGCGTATAGGCCGTATCGTATTTGTCGGCCAGTTCTTTGACGAAGGCCCAAACCTGCTGCGGGTCAAAGGTGACCTGGCCGTTGGCATCGGTTCTGAGCCAGGAGACGATGCGGCCGCCGTCGAGGGTCTCGCTCTTATCGCCGAACTGATAAGTGATGGCCACGCCAGCGTAATCCTTCTGGGCTTCTTCCAGCGGCGTCAAAGAAACCGGTGCAGCTTCCTTCGACACCAGGAACTTTTCGGCCTGTCCGCCTGAGAGGGCAAAGACCCCGCTGCCGACCAGAAGTCCAAGACAGACAGTTCCGAGAATTAGAAAATAGTGCTTTCGCTCCATGAAAAATCATTCCTTCAATTACACTTTAAGATAAATCTTTTCTCAATGTATCACAAATTGTAAAGGAATGCAAGGAAAGCAGCCAATATCTGAAGCAGTGAATCACAGGCGCTGGATAGCGTCGAGGGCCAGCGGCGACCGTTCACATTCATCGGCCATCATGGTCAGCTGGTAGCATAAAGGGCTGCCTTTCATCTTACCGGCAGCATAGGTCAGACCATTGGTCCGTTCATCTAGGAAGGGCTTATCGATTTGGTTGGGGTCGCCGATGAGGATGATCTTCGTGCCTTTCCCGGCACGGGTGATGATGCCTTTGACTTGGTTCGGTGTCATATTCTGGGCTTCGTCGATGATGAGGTACGTCTTTTCCAAAGAGCGGCCGCGAATGAAATTGAGAGCTTCTGTCTGAATGAGCTGACGGTCAAAGATTTCCTCGATTTTTTCGGCTAATTCCCGTTCGTTATCGTAGCGTTCATCTTCGTTGCTGTCGATGAGCTGCTCCAGATTGTCGATGATGGGCCGCATGAGGGGCGAAATCTTTTCCTGTTCGTCGCCGGGCAGAAAGCCGATGTCCGAGTCGAACTGCGCATTCGGACGGCAGATGAGAATGCGCCGGTATTCGCCAGTCGGATGGTTGATGATTTTTTCCAGGCCCACAGCCAAAGAATAGAACGTCTTTGCCGTCCCGGCCTGGCCTTTGACGATGACCAACGGGGCTTCCGAAGCCGGCTGCATAAGGGCTTCTTGCATGAAATACTGGCCGGCATTGCGCGGCTTGATGCCATAAGGCGTGACACGGCTGTAGGTCAGGGGCAGGACTTGTCCCTGATGGACCCGGCCTAAATGGGTTTTGTGCAAAGACGCGTCGGCCTGTAAGATGACGAATTCATTTTCCTGGACTTCCGGAGCATAACTGCGTCCTTCGCTGTCCGTTAGATAGAGCTGGCTGACGGCAACGCCTTGGGTCAGGAAATCGTCGAAAGCCGCTTCCGGTACATAACAAGTCAGACGGCCGGTATAGGCATTCTTTTCTGGAAGGACCTGTTCGCGACTGAAATCCTGGGCTTCGATATGCAGGACCTGTGCTTTCAGGCGCAGGACCAGATCCTTCGTGACCAGAATGGGCTGACACGACTGCAGATGACGGCAGACCTTGAGGATGCGATTATCGGCCTGATCGTCCGGTAGGGAATCAGGAAGGGCTTCATGGACGCAGTTGATTTCAATACGCAGGGTGCCGCCATGATCCAAGGGGACTCCGTCGAGCAGGTTACCCCGGAGCCGCAGGCGTTCTAAAAAACGGATGGCTTGACGGGCATTGAACCCGCGTTCACCATCCGCTTTTTTCAATCCATCCAGCTCTTCGACAACAACCAAAGGAATGACGACGTGATTGTCTTCAAAACACTGCATGGCATACGGCGCCTGAATGAGCACATTCGTATCGAGTACATAAGTCTTTGCCATAGAAAATCCCACCTTTACGCTATTTTCTTCAGCATACCAGCTGAATATATATATCCTGTAAAGAGGGGGCAAATAATAGGCATAATAGGGAATTTTTATCTGAATGATGGCAGGAATTTACTCCTATTGTGTAGAATAGATAACAAAAGAGAATTTTATTCCTGAACATACTATGGTAATTCCTAAAAAAGTTATTGCTGGTTTGGGTTCCGGTAGTAAATTGAGGATTGCCGATAATTGGCACAAACTTATGGTGGGATGGCACAGGAATGGCAGAAAGTAGTCGGAGTGATTATATCTGATAAATATCTCTTTGATATTCATTGGTACCATCATAAAGATAGGGGAGATATATTATTTAAAATCAAGAGTTATACAGAAAGGAGGAAATAGTCATGAAAGTCCGATATGTAGGGCAGTCGTTTGGAGTAGACAGCTTAACATCAAATAAGATTTATCAATGTCTTGGGGTTGAAGGCGGATTTTTGAGGGTTATTGATGATTCTGGCGAAGATTACTTGTATTCGGCTATTAGTCCGGGTTCTTTAGATGACGATGGGATTCCTCCTGGAAAATGGGAAGTAATAAAGGATAATGCCAACGGGGATTTACAACGAGCTGTGAAAGTGAAATAAGCGCTTACCTGACGGAGGCGCTTTTTTGTTGCAATTTTATAGCTTGTCTTTTCGCCGCCAGACGCGGACTGCAGACATAAAAGCCTTACCACATGCGTGGTGTCTTCCTGTTGTGACAATTTTCCGGAGGCACTGATGTACACTTATGCAAACTTGATGGGAAAGAGAAAGCAGGAATTTCAGGTTATCATGTAGAATAATTCTATAAAGGATTGTCTGCCATGTATTTCGTGAAGAGTAACGCGTAATCGGTGAGGTGATGCTAGTGTCTTTAGAAAATCAGGAATTAGCCTACATACAGACTTTTTTACAGGATAGGGCTTCGGATCAGCTTATGACGCGGCTATTAGCCGATGTTGGGGAAGATTACGCTTGGTTCCGGCGTCTGGCACAGCATATGTTCCGCAGCCACCTTTCGCCAGACGAACAACGGGAGCTGCTGAAAACGGCTAAGGCAGATACGCAAGGAGACCCCGAGAAACGCCAAGCGGCTCACGATGCCCGTCTGTTGCTGCTGAAATCGGGAATGTGTCTTTCTATTCATGAATCATGGTATTTGCATAAGGTAAAGCAAATGCCCTTAGAAAAAGCCTTTCGCCAAACCATGACGCGCATCGTCGTAGGATTCGGCCAACTTATGTCAGAATCGGACATTCCCAACGATTTTGAAATGCAGCTCTGGTATCGGATACAAGGGTAGATATGAAAAGCTATTGCAATTTCTCGGCTTTTTCGTTATGATGATACATATGTGTAATTTTTACCTTAGCATTTATTTACAACAGGAGGAAATGGGATGGGTTTTATTAAGGAATTTAAAGAATTTGCCATGCGAGGCAATGTACTGGACATGGCAGTCGGCGTTGTTGTCGGCGGTGCCTTTGGGAAAATCGTTACGTCTTTAGTCAATAACATCATTATGCCGCCTTTCGGCGTTCTTCTCGGGGGCATCGACTTTTCTGACTTCTTTATCCCTTTGAGTACGGAACATGTTGAATCGTTAGCCGAAGCGAAAGCAGCGGGAATTCCTGTTATCGCTTACGGGGCTTTCCTCAATACGGTATTAGAATTCCTGATCATCGCTTTTGCTATCTTTATCGTAATCAAACAGCTGAACCGTTTCTTTCCGAAACCAGAACCGGCTCCGGAACCGCGGCTTTGCCCGTTCTGCCGTCAGCCCATTGCTGATGACGCTACGCGCTGCCCGCATTGCACCAGCGAATTGCCGGCAACTATTTCGAAAAAATAATATAACCAGTGAGGGAATAGTAGATGACAGACAAACAAAGCATTGCCTTAAAAATCAACGATTGGTTAAACGATTGCGTGGCCGAAAGCGGCGCCTTCTTTTTGAATACCGTAGAAGCTGGCCGGCCAAAATCGCGTCCCATCAGTTTCCATATGCTGAAAGATGGCGTTAATTATTTTGGTGTCGGCGCCATGAAAGAAGTCTATCGCCAAATGCAGGAAAACCCATATGTAGAAATTTGTGGACTTATGGGAAAGGGGAAACTCTTTTTCCGTTATTACGGCAAAGCTGTTTTTGAAAAAGGCGATGAACTGTCCCAAGAAGCGCTGGCACAGCCTGGCTATCCAGTCATGAAGAAAATTTACACGCCCGAAAGTGGCAATCGTTTCGTCGTTTTTCATTTGGAAGAAGCAACGGCTGAAAAACGGGCAATGATGTCCGTATTAGAAACATGGAAATTATAAATAGCTAAAACTAGCTCAGAAAGGAAGTGTTTTCATGGCAACACATGCATTGTGGACTCTCTTACAGCAACTAAAATCTGATTACGAATGGGTAGAACTTAGCCATCGCCTGAACAATGACAGTCCGTATTGGTCTGGCATGCCCGAAGGTTCCGTCGAAATCGGGAAAACCGTCTTTGATTGGGGAAATCCCATGCTGGAATGTTTGATCCAGACCTTCAAATTTCCCGGCCAATTCGGCACGCATATTGATTTTCCCGGCCATTTTGCCAAAGGGACCGCACTGTCTGAACGCTTCGGCGTACAGTACATGGCATATCCCTTGGTCGTCATCGATATCAGTGAAAAAGTAGCCCGTGACGTCCATTACGCCGTTACCGTTGACGACATCAAAGCCTATGAAGCGGCATATGGAGCCATTCCGGAAGGCGCATTTGTCGCACTACGGACGGACTGGTCGAAGAACTGGCCGGATAACGATAAGCTCTGCGGCTTTGATGAAGAAGGTAATGAAAATGCCCCGGGCTGGTCGTTAGATGCCTTGAAATACATCTACGAAGTCCGTCATGCCGCTGCTAACGGCCATGAAACCTTTGATACCGACGCATCTGCCGTCGCAGCTGAAGCAGGAGACCTCATCTGTGAACGCTACGTCCTCAGCCAGGGCCATGTCCAGATCGAACTCTTGGATAACCTCGACAAAGTAGCCCCTGCCGGTGCCATCCTCCTGGCATCCTGGCCCAATATCGAAGGCGCTACCGGACTCCCGGTCCGCGTCGTAGCCATTACGCCGAAATAAAATAAAAACAGGGACATTCCAAATGCGATGATGTATGGAATGTCCTTGTCTTTTCTAATTTCAGTGACCAGGAAAGGAGGGCTTTAGCTATGAGTGATACGGCTATCAAGGAAGCTATGGATTACGAAAAACAATTTGCCACGAATAACAAGCTGAAATCAGCCTATTGGGAACACGAACGTACCATGCGCGACATCGCTTCGGCCCTTTACAGCCGGGAAAAAGCAGGCCAGGAACGCGGCGAAAAGATTGGTGATAAGACAGGACGCCAGGCACTCAGTACTTTGCTTCAAAAGCTATTGGAGGAAGGCCGGAAAGAAGAATTCGACCGTGTCTTGCAGGATAATGAGTATCAGGAAAAATTACTGCGAGAATATCATTTGAAATAAGGTTTTAGGAAGGACCCGTCATCATGCGGGTCTTTTTTTTGACGCTACTTATACTGATGCCGAAGGCAGTAAGCACGAATACTGGCGTATTCTGTTAGAAGATTTTGAATTCTGTGAACGGAAACGTCCGAAAGAAAAGAAAGAAAAAGATGCCTAAAAACATATCCGTGTACATGTACTCATTGACGTACATGTACACGGATGATAAAATAAATTAAGGAGGGGATAAACATGAAAATTATGAGCCAAACAAAAGCAAGAAAAGATTTCTTTAAAATTGCCAAGGAAGTCAATGAAGACAGTGTTCCCGTCATTGCTACGAATAAAGATTCTCTTGATGATGTAGTCATTTTAGGCAAGGCCGATTATGATTCTTTAATGGAAACATTACATGTATACGGTGTACCTGGCATGGCGGAAAAATTAGACCGTGCGGAAAAAGAAGAAGGAATCCCTTTTACTTCCTTAGAGGATATACCAGATGTATAAAATTGAGTATACACGAGAATTTCAAAAGGATTACATGAAGTTGAAACAATATCCGTCTATGGTTAGAAAATTAAAGAAACTCATTAATGGATTATATGAAAATCCTTTTTACCATGCTGAAAAATTAGAACCTAAATGGAAAAACAGGTATTCCTTGAGAATCAATATTCAACACCGATTAGTATATAATGTGAATATCGATGAACAAAAAATAAAACTGCTGTCATGTTGGACACATTATGAATGAGGTCAAGAGCCGCTGCAACAATCATCCGGTTGTTGCGGTGGTTCTTTTTTTGTCTATGAAGAATTAATAATACATTAGGGCTTATTGCGCCAAAACAGGCCATGGAAAAACAGTTGAAGGCTTATGACAAAGAACTACGAAATAAGGATGGCGGTAACTGATGATTGCTTTTTCGAGAGCTTTTTGTGAATTTTTAAGCGGCTTTTTAGCGGCTTTAGGTTTTCAGCAAGTTTTTTGCCGACTTTTTTGCCGATATTTTGCCGATTTTGATATGAAAAACGAGGAAATTTGGCAGTTATTGAGAAAAAGTGAAAGTGGTATTACTTGTTAAATAAATGGCTTAGTTATGCTGGATAGAAAGTGTTACAATATGCACCTCCATTCTCATTTAAAATAACTTACGATAATTTAACGTTATCGGAAGTAATAATACTTCTAACTCCACCCCGTACTGCTAATGACTATAAAATCACTATATTTCTAGTAATTCACTATCATTAATGATATCTACAATGATATCTACTTATTTTGGCTCATTTTTGATTCTCTCCCTGCTAATATGGCCAAATTATTATGCTGACGGAATTTTTTTGCTTCATAACCGGACTTGTAAACCTGTCTCTGTATTTGCTGATACTTGAGATTGTATGATTCATATAGGCTGGCGGAATTGAATATAGGCGTCATGCGTCTTTAAGCATATTTAACTTAGGTCAAGATGAATGATGTTAATCTATCATGATAGTTTGCCAGGTTCTTGGTGTGGAATCCTTACTACGAGCTAATCTGTTGTCTATGGATATGATTCTTTTTTCTATACAGGTATCATCTTAATAGTTGAGCTAATCAACTACTTTTAGGGAAATTAGGCTTCTTCTCTAAAAGTAGTTCAAAAAAACATTCATTGCGAAGGCCTTTCTTTGGCAGTATAATTAGGGTTGCTTATTACTGTTTTTTACGGAGGTTATTCGCCATGCAGCGATTTTTGTCTTACGAAAATACGATTTTAGCTGTCGTCATGATGGTGTCTTTTATCAACCCTTTTACCAGCAGCGCTTTGACGACGGCTTTGCCTGGGATTGGTACGGCTTATGGTGCGACGGATGCCCAGCTCAGTTGGGTCATTGAGTTGTTCTTGATTTCTTCGACGGTGACGATTATGCCAATCAGCAAGATTGCCGACCGGATTGGCAAGCGTCATGTCTTCTTGTTTGGTGTATCCTTATTCTGTGTCTCGTCACTGGCTGTGTATTTTGTGACTTCCCTCTATGGCTTATTTTTACTGCGCATCTTGCAAGGCCTGGGCAGTGCCAGTATTTTTGCCACCAGCATGGCCATCGTCTCCCTGGTCACCCCGCCGGAACGTCGCGGCCGGGCTATGGGCTTTACCATTGCCGCTGTGTATTGCGGGCTGTCCTTTGGTCCGGTTCTGGGCGGTTTCTTTTCTTATTACCTGGGCTGGAAGACAATTTTTTATTTTATCGCCATTATCTGTGCCGTGGCCTGGCTGATTGCCCTGTATAGCATGAAAAAAGAAGAATGGATTGTCAATTCCCATGGCAGTCTGGATTTGTTTGGTAGCCTCTTATATGCCCTGGCTATGATTGCCATTATGGTTGGCTTATCGGAAGTAACGAGTCTTTTCTATGCTAAATATCTCTTGGCCGCCGGCTTCATCCTGTTCCTGGTGTTCTTGTATGGTGAATGGCACCAGAAAAGCCCGGTCCTGCCCGTCCGTATTTTTGCCGACAATCGCGTGTTTTCCTGTTCCAGTTTGGCAGCTATGCTCAACTATTGTGCAACTTTTGGCATCAGTTTCCTCTTGTCCATTTATTTGCAGCGCATTACCGGCCTCAATGCCCGTGACACGGGACTCGTCCTATTGCTCCAACCGGTGCTGATGGCGCTCTTGTCCCCTGTCACCGGAGCGCTGTCGGACCGTATCAATCCCGCCGTCCTGGCTTCTTCCGGTATGATTTTGATTACCTTCGGTCTCTCCTGTCTGGCAATCAATGTCTCTCTTTCTTCCTTCTGGCTCATTGCCCTGGCCCTGGTCATCATCGGCATCGGTTTTGCCCTGTTCACGGCGCCGAATAATAACGCGATTATGGGATCCGTGGCACCCAAATATTATGGGGCTGCTTCATCGGTCGTCAGTACGGTCCGCCTCATCGGCCAGGTCCTCAGCGTGGCCATCATCACCTTGATTTTGTCGCAAAGCGGCGCCGCGGCTGCATCGGACTGGTTGGCCCATCATATTCAGCAAGCCTTCATTGTTTTCACGATTCTCTGTGCCATTGGTATTGTCCCTTCAGCAGCACGGAGTAAGTGATGATTCGTGGTTAGTAGTTAGTGATTAGTGGTTCGCAAAAGAGGATGCTGCATTAAGCCAAAAACGCTAATGCAACATCCTCTTTTCAAAAAGCGTATGAAATTAAATTTATGTATTTACGAGCCACGAGCCATTAACCACGAGCCACTAACAACTATTTCACAAAATAATGGGCCGAGTCATCGACGAGGCTGTTTTCCAGGAGGGCTTTGAACTGCGGGGCACTCATTCCGGCTGCCTGGGCAGAGAACTGATAGTCTCCCACTTTCCAATGAGCGACGTAGGACGTGTCGTTGATTTTAGCGATGCTGACGGGAACGCCGTCGATGACCTGGTCTTTCCAGGTTACGCTATAGACGCCGGAAATATCTTTCATCGATTTATCGGCTTTCTGGGGCATCGTGCGGACGCGGACCGTCGTTTCCGGTTGGCCTAAGCGCTGGAAGCCGATGTCCGCAGTGTGTTTGCCGATTAAAGAGAGGTAATAACAGCTGAAGCCGGCGTCGCGGGTCAAATACAGCGGTGTAAAGCCGGCATCTTTTACGACATTTTCATAGGTATCGTAGATCACAATAGGATTAGGTATGCCGATCGGCTGGACTTTCGGCGTACTGGCTGCGAAAGAAGTACTGCCAATCATCAACGTGGCACAGGCTACTAAGAGAGAGTTTTTTACAATGTGTTTCAATGTCTTACACCTCGTTCATCAAAAAAATCAAACGTTTAAGCACCATAAGTATACTCAAACGTTTAATTTTTGTCAAACCAAGAATTCATTCCCACGTTTTCCAGATTTCCGGTACGTAGCCTATGGTAGCCTTAGTACCGTTGCGGACGATGGGCGTCTTCAAGACTTGCTGATTATCCAAGACTTTAGCATCTTTTTCATCATCGACGGCATATTGAATCAAGGCCAGCGCGTTTTTATCTTTGCATTTCGGGTTGAGCATGGCGTCGAGGCCGCCGACGGCTTGTTTGACCTTGGTATATTCGCCTTTACTCAGGCCCTTTTCTTTCAGGTCGACGAATTGGACTTTGATGTTCCGTTCTTTGAAATAGCGGATGGCTTTCTTTGTATCAAAACACTTATTCGTGCCAAAAATCTGGATATTCATGGAGTTCCTCCTTTAGTTTGAAAAAATAAAAAGTGAAATAAAAAACAAAAAGCTTTTACTTTTCGAAAATATACCTTATAATATACTTGTATATTATTTATTGACACCATAAGGGGGGATTTTTTATGGCTAAAAAAGAAAACAAGTTCAAGGGGTATGATATTTCAACACAAGCCGTCCATACGGGCGTCGCTTATGATGCGGAAACAGGAGCCGTCCGCCGGCCGCTGCACATGGCCAATAGCTACAAGCTACCCGATGACCTGTCGAAGGTCAATTATTCTTCGACGGATCTGCTGATGTACGCCCGCAATGGCAACCCGAATCAGCACTGGCTGGAAGAAAAAGTCGCTGCCCTCCACGGAGCCGATGACGCCATCGTTCTGGGAAGCGGCGTCGCCGCCCTTCACGCTTTGTTCTGGACGCTGCTCAAGACAGGCGACCGCGTCGTCTATCCGAAAGTCAGCTATATGGCCGTCTATCGCCTGTTCCACGAATTATTCAACCGGAAATTCGGCGTCGAAACAGTCATGGTCGATATGACGGACCTGGAAGCCGTCAAAAAAGCGATTACGCCAGGGACGCGCCTGGTCCATATCGAGACGCCGGACAATCCAACTGACGGTATTTCAGACATTGCGGCCATTGCCAAAATCGCTCATGAAAATGGAGCGGCCTTGTCTGTCGACAATACCTTTGCATCGCCTCTCAATCAGCATCCCTTGGATTTCGGCGCTGACTTTGTCGTCGAATCGCTGACCAAATATATCAACGGCCACGGCGATGCCCAAGGAGGGGCTATCATTTCCAACGACTTGGCGACGATGGACCGGATCCGCTATGAAGCCCAGGTCAATGTCGGCTCTGTCATCAGTCCCTTCAATGCCTGGCAGATCTTCCGCGGTGCCGTCACCTTCCCTTTGCGGATGGAACGCATCAATGCGTCGACGCAAAAAATCGCAGAATGGCTGGAACAGCGCCAAAACGTCACGTTCGTTTCCTATCCCGGCCTGCCCAGCAACCCTGGCCACGAATTGGCCAAAAAGCAGATGAAACACGGTTTTGGCGGCGTTATTTCTTTTGGCATCGCTGCTGACGACAAGGCGGTCGAACGGTTCTGCGCGGCCTTGAAAGTCGTCACCTTTGCCGTCTCCCTCGGCCATGACGAAAGCCTGATTTTCCCGCAGCCGAGCTACGATGAACGCATCAATCTCTATCCGGAAAAATTCCGCAAGGGCTTCATCCGCTTCAGCATCGGCCTGGAAGATCCGGACGACATCATCGGCGACCTCAATCAGGCCTTGAAAGCCATCGGCTTATAAGGTCAGCGGAACCAACGGCTACCATATAACAAAATAGATTGGGGAATCCACCCCGACAGAAAGCGAAGCAAGGTCGAGACGACATCCGGTGTGATGACGACTCGGCCTTTTTTCACGGCCCGGAAAGATCGGCGGGCAATGACCTCTTTCGTCCCTGCCAGGGGATAATGGCGGAACTGCTGGTTCCTATCGGTCTGGATGGCCGTCGCAATAAATTCCGTGTCTTTGACCCAATACGGGCAGATGGCAGAAACGAGGATTCCCTGTGGGGCCAGTTCAGCGGCCAGGGCCCGGCTGTAGCGCAGGAGAAAGGCCTTGGTCGCCGAATAGACGGCCAGTTCCGGAATAGGCAGGAAAGCGGCACACGAACAAATCTGGACGAGGTGGCTGCCGGCCTTGCAGTATGGCAGGACTAACTCGACCAGGCTGATTGCGGCCCGGTCATTGAGGTCGACCATCTTTTCCTGAACACCTGACGGAATCGTCATGACGGAACCCATCTTGCCGAAGCCCGCTGCATGAATCAAATAGCGGACGATAGCCCTACTATCGGTTAAGGCTTGCTGTAAAATCCGAAAGAAATCGTTCTCGGTCAGGTCCAGCGGATAGAGGCGGCTTTTCGTCTTCAAGGCCCCGGCCAGGTCTTCCAGCTGCGGACGGCGCCGGGCGACGAGCCAGATTTCATCTAAGCCTTCGTCATCCAATAATTTTACGTATTCCCTTCCCAACCCGGAAGAGGCACCGGTCACAATGGCTATATCCATGATTTCCCCTCCTGACACTTTCGATAGCACTGCAAATATTCAGCTTCGACGTCGGCAAAAGGCCGTGGTTCATAATCGGGAAGGCAATGCACCTGTGGCTGCGCACTGTCCGGCTTGTCCTGCAAGAGATAGGTCAGATCATACCAGAGGAACGCATTGTCAATGTCTTTGAGGAGCCGCGTTTCTTCTGCTGTCAAAGGCTGGCCCAGGAATTTCTCGTAAATGACGTCGAGCAGCCTGGCTTCCGTCTGACGGTAAATCGGCATGAGCTGCTTCATCGGCCGTGGTACGTCAGACATATAACATTCCGTCGCATCGTGCAATAGGGCTGCCAGGACCAGATGAGATGGCAAATTCCTGGCCCGGGCCTCCTTGGCACATTGCAGGCAATGCTGGCCAACGGAATAAAAAGTCGTCACATGGCCATTGCCCCGACAGATGAGCGACAGGGCGTGGGCAATGTCTTCGATACAGATAGCCTCGGGATTGGGATGGGTAATGTCGAAATGTTTTCCACTGTAGGTAGTGATTTGAGGAGACATGGTGTTTAGGTACTTCTTTCTCTGATTATTTTTGCGTTTGGAGGCATATTATTCCGATAAGTATTAATTATCGGAAAATCTAGGTTTTAAGCTAAAATTTCTATATCTTGCCGCCGCGTTTGCCGCCATGATTTTACAAAATCGAATCGAGTTTCTTCATGGCTTCCCGATTACGCTTATCTGTAATGGTATCGTAAATATTAGCCGTCGTCGCAATCGAAGAATGACCTAGCCGTTTGGACACGTAGTCGAGCTCGATATTATTTTCCAACATCATCGTGGCATGGGTATGGCGGAAAGAATGGAAACTGCCGCCACCAAATTCCTTTTTGCACCACATATTGAAATAGCGCATATCATTGCTGTTCATCGGACGGCCGTCTTCGCGGGTACAGACAAAATCGCTTTCGACGTAATCGTCACCGTAGAGACGGTGGTTCTTGGCCTGCTGGGCCTTATGGCGGACCAGGGCTTTGTATAAAGTCTCATTAAAGGGAATCGTCCGGACCGATGACTTGGTCTTGGGCGTCGCCTTGCAAACAGGGATGCCTTTTTTATCATATAAGGTACTATCAACGGAAATCGTTCGGTTTTCCATGTCTATATGAGACCATTGCAAGGCCAGACATTCCCCGACACGAAGGCCTGTACAATAGGCAATCATGCAGGGAGCGTAATATTTATGCCCCAACGGAAAGGCGTGGAAAATAATCTGTATCTGCTGATGCGAAAAGATGACCGGCTTTTTCCGGGGAACGTCAAATTTCGGCATCTTGACATTGGCCATGGGATTCGTTTCGATGTACTGGCGGTTGGAAACGGCCCAGCGCATGGCATCATTGAAGACCGTGAAAATCGACTTGACCGTCGAGCGGGAATAACCATCCTGCTTCAAGCTGTTGATCCAGTCCTGGATTTCCGCCGTCGTCAGCGCATCCAAAGCTTCATTCCCGAAACGGGCACCAATATGCCATTTAATGATTCCCGCATAGGAATCGTACGTATTGGGCCCTAAATTGATACGCACATCTTTTTCCAGCCATTCCAATAAAAAATCCATCATCTTTATGACTGGCTTTTCCGAAACCGCTGCTTCATCGAGAGCCTTCATGGCCTGCCGATAGGCTTTAGCGGCCTGTGCATACGAAGTACCGCCGACGCGTTCTTCCCGCAGCCTGCCCTGACCATCTTTCGTCGGGACTTCAATCGTATAATACCATTTCTTGCCTCGTTTTCGTAAATA
This sequence comes from Megasphaera elsdenii DSM 20460, assembly GCF_003010495.1. Classification (NCBI taxonomy): domain Bacteria; kingdom Bacillati; phylum Bacillota; class Negativicutes; order Veillonellales; family Veillonellaceae; genus Megasphaera; species Megasphaera elsdenii. The sequence continues at coordinate 2,285,243 of NZ_CP027570.1, forward strand.
CATATGCGGCACCTCCTTTGTTTACTATTGTACTATGAGAAAAGACAAGATGCAACAAATGTTCCTGCAAAATTTGCCGATTTAAGGAAATTTAAACAGGCACTCCATGTAATAACTCACGGAATAGTTAAATTCTCCTTATAAAGGCATTTACGGAAATTATGTAAAAATCCGGCAAAAAAAAGAAACTATGTTCGACGAGGCATTCGCCCCCCCCATCATCGAACATAGTTTCTAATTGCTTTATTTGGCCGATATGGTAAAATAAAAACAGAGATAGTCCGATGGCGGAACATCGGCTCTCCTCTGAATGTTGTAACTGAAGAAGGCCGTGTACCGCAAAGGTATGCGGTTTTTTTCAGTTCATAAATTATTTCTTACTAGCTGAAATAACCAGCACAATAAGCGTAGCAAAAGCTATCATCAAGGATAATGCTTCGTATACACTCATGCCGATCACCCCGCTTTCGCGAGGAAAACCGAATACATCGAACTATCTCATGAGAATAAGTTCATCATGTTTTTAGACAGACTTCAAGAAAGGGTCGCCAGCTCGTGTTAGTCTTAAGGGGATTTAACATGAGCTGGCGGCTTTTTTATACTTGAACGAACGTTTTCAATGGATTTTTTGCTGAATGTAAAATAACTTATCCAGCTGGTCTGTCGGCAGCACGTTCAGATGGGAAATGTCGTTTCGTGCCTGGTAGGCGCACTGGAACCATTCGTCGTCTTTTTCTTGGAAGAAGAGGCCCTGCCCCCGCAGGTAGTGCTGCAGGTGGCGGAGTTCCAGGTCCGTAGGCCGGTTCAGTTCTTTTCCGTATTCGTCCTGCTGGGGCAGTATCTGCTGTATCATCGTTTCGTATTTCCGGACCAGGTAACGGCGGATATCTTCGAGAATAGGTAAGACGTGCTGCATCTGTGTTTCCAGGAGGATTGGCACCAGGTCGACCGATAGCTTTTGTTCCTGTATGACTGTTTCCGGGTGGAAGTACAGGTCCTGCCGGGCCAGGGCCAGGCAGAGGCGGCCATCCATGCCGGCGATTTTGGCGATGATGTCGGCGGCATAGTACTGCTGACACAGGTTGAGTTCTGTATCGCGCAGACAGGTCATGGCGAAATACTGGATGTCATAATGATAGAGGTAGTGCTTGCGGTCCAGGAGGTGTACACCGGCCATCTTGTCCCAGGCTGCCAGGACCGGAGAAGGGGCCCGGAAGATCCAGGCACTCCCCTCCCGGCCGGCCAAGCGGCCTACGGCAGCGGCAGCCTGGGCCAGCCAGGGACAGTCACCGGAAGCGGAATCGATAAAAAAGACGTAATGCTGCAGCCCGGACTGACGGATCAGGCTGGTCAGCGGCGATTCATCTAAGGGGTCGAAGCGGAACTGGGGTGCATATTGCTGGGCGATGAAGGCTGTAAAGGCATTGACATCGTCAAAATCATCGGCAGCGATGCGCACGTAATGGCAGTCACAGTCATAGCTGGAAATGCGGTCTTTCAGGGCTTCCGTGAACACGTCATCATCTAAGTCGGCATCCATGGCCAGGCACTGCTGGTCCAGGATGGCCCTGGCGATTTCCTTGACATATTTATGAGGTCCGGCGACTTCACGCCACCAGATATTGCCGGCTCCTTCATTCCATTCACGCGTTTCCATATTCTCTCAGCTTCCTTTCGATATCGTCCCAATCGCCCATCATCATGTAGAAGTTGTAGCGGTTGAAGACATAGCCCTTCCCGCCTTCTTCCTGATGGAGGATGTTCAAATCGGTCATTTCATCAATCAGGGCCTGGAGCTGTTCATCTCGCATGTCGGCGATTTTATGGACTTCGTAAGCGGCGCACACATCCCGGATGGTGTCGAGGGTGACCGGCACGACCCGCTGCTGTTCATACTGGTACTGATAGGCGACGACGAGGGCGATGATGGCATAGTAATTGTCCGCATCCAGTTCCAGGGTAATCATGAACAGGTCATCGATTTTCTGCCGGAATTTTTCGTCCTTCAGCAAGTCTTTCAAGTAGCTTTCATCCAATGGATAAGGCGGCGTATTGCAGTCCGTGAAGAGCTGGTTCTTGTATTGGCTGCGGATACTTTCGACGAGGTTCTTGCCGTAATACTGGATCAGTCCCGGGAAGTAATTAGTCTGGGCCAGGATAGTGCTGATGATATCCTGGTTGCGGATTTCAAAACCCAGGTAGCTGAGCGGTTTTAAGAGGAGTTCGTTCGCTTCCAGGTAGCCGAAGGGCTTGACGACCAGGTGGTCCAGCTGGGCGAAGACGGTATTATCGCCTAACTGTCTCCGGTCGAAGCGGATGACGTTGTGCAGGCCGGCAAAGATGAATTTGAAATGGCCCGGCACGTAGTCGCGGATGTCCTTCAGCACTTCAATAGGACGGTTCTGCTGAGCCGCCGCATCGACGAGGAAATGGTCCGATTCGTCATAGAGGATCATGAGCTTGTCGATGTTTTTCTTTCCTTGTGACCACAGGTCTTTCAAGCTCCGCCCCAGTTCATCCCACGTCCGGACATGTTTGTTCAGGATGCCTGCCCGCCGGAGTTCGTCGCACGTATCTCCTAAGACAGCGTCGCCATCTTTGTTCTTGATGTCGAGGTAAATGGCATAGTTCCCCTGCTCCGGATGGTGGACCAGGTAGCGGGTCTGCCGCAAGAGGGCACTCTTGCCCAGCTGTCGGCCGCCATAGACGAAGACCGGGCCGGCCATGTCCTGGATGGCTGCCAATTCAGTCGACCGGCCAATGAACATTTCCGGCGGAATCCGGGCTTCACTGATGAAGGGCTGGACATAGGCAAAGGGCAAGGCCAGGGCCAGCAGCTTATCGTTGCGGTCGTTCTTTTCAAAATGCGTCAGGTACAGGGCCAGGACCCGGTCCAGGACCAAGACGTTCTGCATATCCAGGTTGGTCTTCATGAGTCTGGCCAATTCGCGCCGATCCGAAAGGGTCAGGGCGGAGTCGAGGAAAAAGAGGGTCCCCTTTTCTTTGGCTACACTGAGCTGGGATATTTCATTGACGATGCTCTGCGGCGTGTGGCTGCCCCGGAAGAGGACGACATTCAGCCCATTGTAGTAGGCGCCGCTGCCAAAGACGGCAAAGGGATGGTGGAACCGGGGCGGATTCTTTTCGAACTTCACACTGTAACAGGTACAATTCTTTTCGGCCCGGCTGACCTGGATATCGGCGATGTTCCCATATCCCAGGCCCTCTAACAAGGGCTTCATCGATTTGCCGGGGGCGCTGGATTCAGCCGACCAGGCTTCGACGAAGTCGAGGCCGTCCTTTTCCTTGCGGTTCAGGCGGTCATGGACCCGTTTATTGCGGATTCCCGGCTTCTGGTCATAAATATTCTTTAGAGATAATTTTTTATTCTTGTTGCACAAATCGAATCCGGCCTGGTACTGTTCCAGGAATTGCGTGAACGTCTTCAGGCCGAAATCACCTTGATAATTCAGGATGAGCTTCATTTCACGAGGGCTCTTGTGAGCACAGCGGTGCAGGTAGTCTTCGACGATGGTCAGGTTGCCATGGTCGAGCCAGGCCTGAATCGGGTCCAGCCAGGACAAGTCTTCCTCCTGGATTTGGGAGCGGAACTGGTCCAATTCGCGCTGCACGCTCTGACGGCGCGGTTCCGCTTCTTCATCGATGTGTTTCAGGCAGCTCTGGAGCAAGTCCTTGTACAGGGCAAAGTTCTCAGTCTTTTTGAAGTGGCTTCGGGCAGTATCGGCTACGGAAAAATAATGTTCCATCCGTTCTTTGCCGATGATTTTTCCATAGTTGGCCGCCAGTTCGACGTCGCTCCGGTAATTTTCCGTATCGGCTGCGGCATACTGCAACCCGTACTGCAAGACCGTATCCCGCTTCCCGACGCGCTTTACCGCATCATCCAGGCCGGCGATTTGTCTGGCTATGCCCAAATTATAAACACGGACAGCCTGATGATAGGCGTCCTGCCAGGAAAGGTCCGCCGTTTGGGACAAGCGTGCCTGGATATACCGCTGCAAGCGCGGGACGAGCGGGTATTCCCCGTCGTAGTCTGGCGTCAAGTCGGGCAGATAATCCGAATCCAGTTCAAAGGCGTTGGCTTTTAGTAAAGGGGCATAGTAAGGTTCGCCGCTGGAACAGCCCTGGAACTGCCGGGTCAAGTCGTTCAATAAGGCCTGAAGCACGGCTTTCGCCAGCTCATCCATCACGGTATCTACGGTCTGTCCGGCCAGCTCCGCTTGGGCCTGTTGTAACAGATCCAACCCTTTTTGCCGCTGCTGCGCCAAGACGTCCGGTGAAAGGCCATGCTGGTTCTGCTCATGCTGTGCCGCCTGTTTGGCCAGGATATAGCGGCAAAGGATGAGCACGGATTTCTTGATTAATTTGATTTGCTGCGTCGCATCTTTTCCCAGGAAGCGTTCGTTCTTTCGTTCGCCCACGGGAATACTGAACCAAACGCCGTCCAAATATTCTTTTACTTTATTTTCATTGACCAGACGGTCTTCAATCCGATTTACTGGCGTATCCGCTGTCAAGGGCGTGTTAAGGAAGGTATTACAAAAATCGCTGAGTTCCGTAAGGTCGAAGGCATCGACGTCTTTAAAATATGGGACGACCTGCCCATGACCACCGTATAACTGGGAGCGCAGGCCCCGCAGCCGGGGATGGGGCGACGGTTTCCGTTCATCCATGCACAGGGCCTGGTACTGTTCGGCTACGGCCTGACGGGCCCCATCGAGATCGACAGGCTGGCGGTCCGATGCGTGCTGCTGCAGACCATAGGCCAAGGACATACCTTGGGTATCGGCAAAGTTCTTGCATAAGGATACAAATTGTTTCAACGCCGGAATGGCTGTAAAGGCTTCATTCGGTTCTTCATTGATGCGGATCCACGTCTTGCTCAGCAAGTAGCCTTTCGGTTCAGCCGGCGCAAAAAAGGCGCGGACCATGGCGGCAGCATTCAGGACATCCCGGGACTGGCCCATTTCGATGGCCGTCAGGGAAATCATGGAGTCCCAGAAATCGAAGCCGTCGGAATGGGCAGCCGGGTCATACAGCGGATCGCCGAGGATATAGGCGATTTCATCAGATAAAACTTCCCAATCCGCTTCGTCAGGACCAGCCGTGCTGGCCAGGGCATGGAGCCAGAAACTGCCTTCGGCCCGATGGCCTTTCTGGAGCAGCTGGCAGAAGGACTGCAAAGCGTCGGCCCTATCCGTGACTGCATCAGCCGTCGAGTCAGGAACCGCTTCTTCTGACGGTACCGATTCTGGCTGGGCTTCTTCCGTTTTTTCTGTTTCTTCCGGTTCTTCTGGTACCCCAGGTGCATCGGATTCATCTGGCCCATCCAGGTTCGGGACTTCCGCGACATGTTCATTGAGGAACAGCATTTTCTGCGTCTTTTCCCGGATATCCAGGCAATCGGGGATATCCACTTCGGCTTTCTTCACAGCTACGGCAAAGAGGTCATCAGCCGTCAGGACTTCGCCTTTTGACGAAAAGAGAAAATCCCCCTTTTCATCGGGATGGGTCAAGGCCACATAGATATCTTCGGTCCCGAAGCGGGTCATCCAGGGCTTGGCGTATTCCCGGGAATCGGTCAGAAGCAGCTTGACAGCCGTCGATTTCGCCACGTACTGGAAGTCTTTCTGATCGGCTTCCAGCTCGGCTTCCGAAAAGGGTGGCCTGATGAGGAGGTATGCCGGCAGGAAGGTTCCATCATCGACCACCATGGACTTCCCAAAAATCACATAGCCAAAAAAGGCTTGGCGCTGAGCCCTGAAAAAGGCTATTTCATAGGGACTGTGATCCAATACCTGAAGGACGAAGCGCTCCATTTCATATAAGCGGCTGAAGCAGGTCCAGTCCGTCATTCTTGTAAAATAAGGGATATTGAAATATTTGCGCACTTTGTCGCGCTTCAAGACGTCATACGTCTCTGGCGTGAGCCGGTAAAAGGGCTGCGTTCCCCACTGATATTTGGCGGCCAGGCCCCAGTCCAAGAAGCGGCTGCGGATGGCTTGGAGACTGTTTTCAAACGTATCGGCGCCCATTCTTTTCTGCTGTTCCTGCAAGCCCCTCGACAGCCGGGCTTCTTCCCCTTCCCCGACAAAATCATGGAAACAGAGGGCCATGAGCCAGAAGATAGCCATCCCTTCGGTCTGTTCAGCGAACTGCTGGATGTCATGGGTAAAGGATTTAGCCCCTTTCAATTTAGCACGCAAGGGCTTCTGTTGAACCAAAGTCATGCCATCAGGCATAGCCGGCGCTGAAGTCGCCTTTTCAAGGGCCGGTACGGGTGCTGGTTCCGGTTCCGGAGTGAAAGCCGGTGTAGGCGGTACTTTCGCTGCGGTTTCCTCGGGAGCCGCAGCCGACTGTCCTTCTGTCAAGCGGAAATCATGATAGATGCAGGCCAGGCTGATATCGCCGCCGAACTGGCTGCGCAGGGAATCGGCCAGGTCCCGGTCCAAGAGGGGTCCGTCGAAGCGGACGGCTTCCAGGAAGCGGATATATTTTTCGGCCTGTTCCGATAGTTCGTCGAAGGTCAGGGACAGGCCCAACAAGGCCTTGACATCGCCCTGCATCTGGCGGAACTGGCTGGCTATGGACTCATCAGTTCCCACATAGACCACGTCGAATATGCCTTCCAATTGATGTACCATGGCTTTCATGGCCTCGCGGTTTTCCTGTTCCCGATGCCAAGCTTCGATTCGTTCCCCTAATTCATCGGCTTTATCGGCCGTCGCAATCTGGACCTGTGCCAGGGCCTGACATAGCGCATCCTGGGCTTGGCTCAGTGCTTGCAAATCGTCCCGGACGGCTTGCTGCTGACGTTCCGGAAACCACAATCCATTATCCAAGGCTACACATAACCCCTGAATATGCTGCCGGCTGTCTTTACGGACAACCATCATATGCTCGTAGAGTTCTTTAAGCTTTTCATATTCATCCATTCCGGTCATCTCCTATTCCGTACTCTCTTGACTCACTGCGAACCGCTCTATTTATTAATTCGATACAAAACAGTAAAATCCTGCACCGTTTTTTTATCCAGTATTTACGCGTTTCATACATTTCTTTGCTATACTGAGAGGACTAGCACAGAAAAGGAATGATAGAGAGTGAAGAAACTGACTTATGAAAATATTGCCCATGCGAAAGAGTTGAATGTCTATTTAGAACAGGGGAACCGGGTCCTCGATGCCTTGGGGTATACGGACCATTCGCAAAAACATACGGCCAAAGTGGCTGTCACGGCCGGTAAAATTCTAAAGAAGCTCGGCTATGACGCCCACACGGTAGAACTCGTGCGCATCGCGGGGTATATGCATGACCTGGGGAACAGCATCAACCGCGTGGATCATGCCCATACGGGGGCTCTCATGGCCTTTCATTTCCTGCGCGACTGGGGCGCGCCGCCAGAAGATATTGCGGCCATCATCTCAGCGATCGGTCAGCACGATGAACGAAGCGGCATCGCTTTCGACCCCATTTCGGCAGCCTTAATCTTGGCCGACAAGAGCGACGTCCGCCGGGACCGCGTCCGCAACACCGTACCGGAAACTTTTGACAAGCACGACCGCGTCAATTATGCGGCTTTGTCTTCAAAGCTCCACGTCGATACGCACAAGAAAGTCATTACTTTGAACATCGAGCTCGATGAATCGATTTGTTCTATGATTGATTATTTTGAAATCTTTTCCCAGCGCATGCTCATGTGCAAGCGGGCTGCCGAAGTCCTGGACCTGCGCTTCAAACTGGTAGCCAATGGCAATAAAATCGCATGACGCTTTTGAGTGTCATACAATTATGATAAAACATACATATTTCGTAGCTTATCGAAAAAAAGGCGACACCTAATTTTTAACATTTAGGCATGTCGCTTTTTCTTTTCCATGATACACTTATAATATAGTTTAAAATATGTTGCAGAGAAAGGAATCATACTTATGCTACGTTATGGAAAAGGAACACTTCTCATTACGGTCCTGACCGGACTGCTGGCCCTGTCCCTGCTGACGGCAGGATGCGGCAGTACGACACAGACTAAGAGTACTGCCGTTTCAGTCAAGGCCATGAAAGTTCTCCAGCAGGATACGGCTGTGAGCCACGACTATTCAGGGCAGATCAAATCGACTAACGCCGTCACGATCAAGCCCCGCGTCTCCGGGGAAATCGTGGAGAAATACTTCACGTCTGGCGCACCCGTCGAAAAGGGACAGGCCTTATATAAAATCGACGACCGCCAATATGAATCGGAAGTCCTCTCGGCTAAATCGAATGTCGATAAGGCCCGGACGACGCTCAATAACTCCCTCGTCGACTTGAACCGCTATCAGCAGTTGGCAGCATCCGGCGCCGTAGCGGAACAGACCTTGACCAACCAGCAAGCCACGGTAGACAGCAATCAGTCGAGTTACGACGATGCCAATGCCCTCTTGCAGAAGGCCCAGGAAAATTTAGACGATACGATCATCCGGTCGCCGAATTCGGCAATATTATCTTGAAATCGGCTTCAAACGGCCAATTCGTCTACCTCAAGGATGTAGCCAACATCCAGACGGGGACGCAGAACGAAAGCAGCAATTCCAAGATCAACGGGAAGACCGGTATCGGCTTCGGTATCCAGCTCTCCAGTGACGCCAATGCCTTAGATACGATTACGGAAGTCAAGAAGGTCCTGGACCAGGCTAAGGAAACATTCCCGCCTGACCTGGATTATACCATCGTCATGGACAATACGAATTTCATCAATGCCTCGATTAACGAAGTCAAAGATACTTTCGTCGAATCGCTGCTCCTGGTCATCCTCGTCGTCTTCGTCTTTCTGCAGAAATGGCGGACGACGCTCATCCCGGTCCTGGCCGTTCCCGTTTCTATCGTCGGTACTTTTGCTTCTTTCAAAATCCTCGATTTCACCATCAATACGCTGACCCTGTTCGCCATGGTCTTGGCCATCGGCCTGGTCGTCGACGACGCCATCGTCGTCATAGAAAATGTCGAAGAGCATATGTCCAAGGATAAACTGTCTTCTAAGGATGCGACGGAAGCAGCCATGAAAGAAGTCCAAGGGCCCATCATCGCTACGACAGCCGTCTTGGCTTCGATTTTCATTCCCGTCGCTTTCATCGGCGGTGTCACTGGCGTCCTGTACAAGCAGTTCGCCGTGACCATCACCATTTCCGTCGTCATCTCGGCCTTCGTCGCCCTGACCTTGACGCCAGCCTTATGCGGTGTCCTTCTGAAGCCCGGCGACAAGGCCATCCAGGCCGGGCCGCTGGGGGCCTTCTTCCGCGGGTTCAACCGGGCTTTCGACCATTTCAAGGACCGCTACACGGGGAAAGTCGGCTGGATGATCCGTCATCTGAAATATGCCGCTGTCTTCCTCATCCTGGTCACGGGCCTCATGGGCATCTGCTACCAGGTCCTGCCGTCGACGTTCGTCCCCGATGAAGACCAGGGGTACTTCATGGCCAGCATCACCATGCCTGAAGGGACTTCCTTGAATCAGACCATCAAGACCGTCGACGCGGCAGCGGAAGAGACGCGGCAGATTCCCGGCGTCAAAGATGTCATGACCCACGCCGGCGGCTCTACGTCGAATACGGGCAATCTCTATGTCGCGCTGGAAAATTGGGATGACCGCCAATCGAACGACCTCAGCGCCGAATCGATTATTGCCAAATTCAATAAGACCGTCGTTCCCAAGCATCCCGAAGCCCGTGTAGCGGCTTTTAATCCGTCATCCCTGCCCGGCATGGGCCAGGAAGGCGGCTGGACCATGCAGCTCATGGATAATACGGGCCTGTCCGATACGGAACTGGGAAACGCAGCCAACCAGGTAGTCGCCGCCTGCTCCCAGCGGCCGGAATTATCCGGTGTCCGCACGAGTTACGCCACCAATACGCCGAGCGTCGCTTATACGGTAGACCGCGAAAAAATTAAGAACCTGGGCATTGAACTGTCTGACGTTTTTACAGCGCTCCAGACCAACTTCGGCGGTTCGTCGGTCAATGACTTCACCCAGTTCGGCCGGTCGTACAAGGTCATCGTCCAGGCCGACACATCGTACCGTTCTCAGGCAGACAGCTTGAAGTTCATTTCCGTCAAGTCGTCGTCAGGGAAAATGGTTCCCCTCGATACGCTGCTGACCAGTTCGATGACCACCGGGCCGTCGTCAATCACCCGGTTTAATGGCGTCCGCAGCGTCACCATCCAAGGCAGTGCTGCCAGCGGCTACAGCTCTGGCGAAGCCATGGCAGCGGCCGAAGAAGCGGCCAAGAGCGTCATGCCGACGGGGATGACCATCGAATGGTCTGGCCAGAGCCGCGAAGAAAGCACCTCGTCCAGTTCAACGACAAAAATTCTGATCATGGCTCTGGTCTTTGCCTTTCTCTGCCTGGCAGCCCTTTATGAAAGCTGGTCCATGCCGTTCGCCGTCTTATTCACCGTACCGACGGGTATCTTTGGAGCCGTCGGCTCAGAATACATCATCCGCCAGCTGGCGACTTTGTTCAATGCCAACACGAGCGGCTTCTTGAACAGCGTCTACATGCAAATCGGCGTCATCATGATCATCGGCTTGGCAGCTAAGAACGCCATCCTCATCGTCGAATTCGCCAAAGAGCGCGTCGACAAGGGCGTCGACCCGATGGAAGCCGTCGTCATCGCATCCAAGCTGCGCCTGCGGCCAATCCTCATGACAGCCTTTACGGCCATCATCGGCTGCCTGCCCCTGGCCTTTGCCAGCGGTGCCGGTGCTGGAGCCCGCTGCGGCATGGGCGTCGCCGTCGTCGGCGGCATGACCTTCGCTACCCTTTGCGGGTTGCTCCTCATCCCGGCGTTTTGCATCATTTCCGAAAAAATGGCCCGCAACTTCTGGAAAGCCACGGGCCTGAAGCGAATCAAATTCAAATACCGCATGTTGCGGCGGTGAAAAAAAGCTTGTCGCATGTGCGACAAGCTTTTTTAAGTGGTTAGTAGCTAGTGGTTAGTAGTTAGCGGATGGTTTTAAATTTAAAGCAATCGCCTCAAACATCATACATCAAACTTCAAACATAAAAGAGAACGTGGCCTCGCATGATGGCAGAAACCTTCACGCGACACCATCCCTACTCATGTACGATGAGTTCCAAGATGTCTGGCCGGGTGTAGTGGCCGGCGGCATCGAATTCCATGTGACGCAGGACCACTTGATCCATATCCAAGTCGGCGTAGATCATGGCTTCCCGGTCCCACACGGGCTCCGTGACGTAATGGCCGCACGGGTCGATGATGCAGCTGCCGCCACGGCAGGCCGTGTCATTCAATTTGGCAACGGCTGCGCTTTCAACCAAATCGGCGGGGTACATGTCCTTGGTGAAATACTGGTCGACGTTAAAAACGTAGCAACGCCCTTCGATGGCGATGTGTTTTACCGTATTTTGCCATTCTGGGTTATCATTGGTATTCGGTGCCAGATAGAGGCTGACGCCCTTCTGGTAGAGAGCCGTCCGGGCCAGGGGCATGTAGTTTTCCCAGCAGATGAGGGAACCCATGGGCCCCCACGGCGTCTGGACGACGGGGAAATACGTGGCTGGCTCATGCGAGTCGGCCCAGATATACCGTTCCGCCCCAGTCGGCTTGATTTTCCGATGATGAGCTGCCAATGTGCCATCCGGTGCAAAGATGACGTTGCTGCAATAGAGGGAATACGTCGTTTCATCCCGTTCGGTAATGCCCAGGCTGACATAGGCCCCGGCTGCTTGGGCCGCAGCGGCTACATCCTGCAGGTCTTGGCGGACGACGACGGCCTGGTCATAATAGCGTTTCCAGTCTGCCCGTTCAGCATCCGACCGGCTGCCGACAGTAAAGCCGAAAGTCAGGCCATAGGGATAACATGGGACCAGCGACTCCGGAAAGACGATGAGCTGTGCCCCATTCCGACCGGCTTCTTCGATTTGATGGACGACCTTCTGCAGCGTCGCCTGTTTATCGAAAAATACAGGTGCAGCCTGTACGATAGCGGCGCGCAGTTTCTTTTCTAAATTTCGCATAACGAATCCCCCTTATTTCTTTTTTCTTAGTATACCGTAATTTGTAAAAATGTGCTATACTGATTCAGTCCACAGTTTACGGACCGATAAGGATAACGACTGTGCAGTTTTCGGGCTGCCGTCGTTATCCTTTTTTATTGTATAAAGGAGGGCGTATGTATCTGCTCATCGACAATTATGATTCTTTTACCTACAATTTAGCCGATTTAGTTGCTGAAACGGGACGCGACGTAAGGGTTTACCGCTGTGACCAGATAAGCCCGGCTGAGATTGCCACCTTGAAACCGCAGGGACTGATTATTTCACCTGGGCCGAAACGGCCGGAAGACGCCGTCCATTCCCTATCCATCGTCCACGCTTTCTGCCGCACCCTGCCCATCTTGGGCGTCTGCCTGGGGATGCAGATCCTGGCTTATGCCGCCGGGGCTGTCGTCACCCGTGGGAAACGCCCTATGCATGGGAAAGTCACGGCGATTCACCATCGTGGCCGGGGCCTCTTTCGGGGGCTGCCGGAAACCTTCCAGGTCACGCGCTATCATTCGCTGGTGGTCCAAGCGGAAACGCTGCCCGCCGCTTATGCTATAGACGCTGTCAGCGATGACGGCGCAGTCATGGCCTTATCTCATCGCAGCCTGCCGCTCTATGGGTTGCAGTTCCATCCCGAAGCCGTCTTATCCGAATATGGCAGGGAACTGATAACAATGTTTTGCCGCTTGGCCGAATCCAGCCTGGAGAAAGCAGGTGACTGTCATGACTGAGCCGCTCATCTGCCATTCCCCCTTTCCCTATACGGCCAGCCAGCTCTTCGCCCTCTTTGCCGATGAAAGAGATGCCGTTTTCCTCGATTCGTCGCTGACCAACCACTTGGGGCGTTATTCCATCATCGGCCTCGTGCCCTACCATAGGGTAAGCGTAGAACAAGGCCAGCTGAAGATTGATGGAAAAGCTCGTGAAGGAACGGCTGAAACGTATCTCAAAGCCTATTTGAAAAAGCATTACCAGGCCAATCCGACAGACCTGCCCTTGACGGCTGGGGCCATTGGCTATGTCAGCTATGACTACGGACTGGCACGCTATGGGATGAAGTCCCGCCACGCCCCTGCCTTTCCCCTGCCCGATATGAATTGGGTCTTTTACGATTTCTTCATCATCGAACATCGGCAAAGCCATGCCGTATGGTTTGCCGCCAATGGGCAGACAATGCCAGCCGAGGCTCTCTTGGCACAGATGAAAGAAAAAATCCGGACTCGCCTTCAGGAAAGGCCCTTTCCACGTACTGGCGAAAACACACAATATGCCATAACCGTCCAACCCGACAGTACTTGTGAAAACTATCAAAGGGCTTTGAAAAAGCTCAGGGATTATATCGTCGCCGGCGACGTTTACGTAACGAATTTCACCAGTACGTTTCATGTCCAGAGCCACTGCCCGCCGTACACCTTCTTTTCCCGTCTGCGCCGGGATAATCCGTCACCATTTGGCGCTTATTTACAATACGGATCCCATCAAATCATCAGTGCTTCCATGGAACGGCTGCTGTGCCTGCGCGATGACCAGATTGAAACGCGTCCCATCAAGGGCACGCGGCGCCGTGGCAAGACGTATACAGAAGATGAAAAGCTGCGGCAGGAACTGGCTCAATCGCAAAAGGACCAGAGTGAATTGCTGATGATTGTCGATTTAGAGCGCAATGACCTGCACAAAATCTGCCGTCCTGGCAGCGTGTCCGTTCCGACGCTGTTTGCCATCGAGCCGTATGCCACGGTTTTCCATTTAATCGCCGACGTAACAGGGACCCTGCGGCCAGGACAGACGGCCATCGACGCCTTGACGGCACTCTTTCCAGGTGGATCCATTACAGGCGCACCGAAACAGCGGGCTATGGAAATCATCGACGAATTAGAATTCAGCCGGCGCCAGCTTTATACAGGGACGATTGGCTACCTGTCCTTAGATGGGAACTGTGACTTAAACATCGTCATACGGACGGCCGTCCACCACGATGATCAATATATCATCGGCGTCGGCGGCGGCATTACGGCAGAATCCGACGAGGCTTTTGAATACGAAGAAATCTGGCAAAAAGCCAAAGCCTTGCTCAGTGCTTTGAAAGGAGACACTTTTAATTATGAATCTTATCTTTGATGACGGCTACCAATTCGGTCTGGGAGCTTTTGAAACCATCCCCATCTATCAAGGCCGGCCAGTCTGGCTGGAGGCTCACGAAAGGCGTTTGCGGCATACCTTGGAATATTTAGGGATTGAGCTTTCTTTTGATTGGGAACGTCGTTTGTGGGAGTATGTGTATAGCATGGGTAAGGGAGATTGGGTATTGAAAATACTTGCTTCCGATAAAAATATAAATTTTACATCCCGTGCCAATCCATATGCATCGATGACCGTCCGCCCTGGTTATGTCATCGCCTTGTCGTCAATCCGCCGCAATGAAACGTCGCCCTTAGTGCGGCACAAGACCTTTAATTATGGCGACTCGATGTTAGCCAAACGACAGGCCCGGGCTGAAGGTATTGACGAACCGATTTTTTGCAATATGCAGGGCCAATTAACAGAAGGCGCTGTCAGCAATCTATTTTTTATAAAAAACGGGCGGCTTTATACGCCGCCCGTAAAGGCCGGATTACTGCCAGGCATCATCCGGTCTTATCTCTGTCAATGTTATGATGTCATCGAAAAGCCCTTGTATCCGGAAGATATCGAGACTCTCGACGAGTGTTTCCTGACCAATTCCCTCATGGGGATCATGCCAGTCCGCCGCTTTGGCACCGTCGCCTTTCCTGTATCCTCAGAAACGCAGACGGCCGCCTTATTCCGCCGTTATGAAGCAGATAGGAACCATCCCTTCCCTGGATGCTATAAGACGAGCTGGTGAAAGGCCTGGCCGTCCAGGTCCTTCCAGGTGAAGGTGGCCCCTTCCCAGAGGAGATAACTGTGCGGGCTATTTTCCTTGGGAAGCGATGTCGAACCGGGATTCAAATAATAGTTATCCTGGCCGAAGGGCTGCCAGGCCGGGACATGGGTATGGCCGTGGAGCAAGATGTCACCAGGCCGCATGGGCGGCAGAGATGCTACGTTGTAGCGGTCTCCATGGGTCGCATAGACGAGGCGGCTGCCCTGGGTCAGGATGGCATAGGTCGCCATGATTGGGAATTCCAGTACCATTTGGTCCACATCGGCGTCACAATTCCCACGGACACAGAAGATGGAATCTTTGACTTCGTTGAGCATGGCAAAGACTTCCTTCGGGGCATAGTCTTTGGGCAGGTCGTTGCGCGGTCCGTGATAGAGGATGTCGCCGAGCAGGACCAGGCGGTCGGCCCCTTCCCGCTTCCAGGCGTCGAGCATACGGCGGCAGTAATAAGCCGAACCGTGAATATCTGAAGCAATGAAGAATTTCAACTTATTTCGCTCCTTTCTTGGCGTCGATGGCCGCAAAGACCGTGCAGTAATTGCCTTCCGGTGTCCGGCATTTCGAGCAGTGGACACAGCGGGCCGGCCGCAAATCACCTTGGATCCAGCGGTGAACTAAATCCGGTTCCGATAACAAAGGACGGCATAGGCCGATACCAGCCAGTTTCGACGTCTTCAAGGCCGTTTCCATCTGCTTCGGGTCCTTGAAGCCGCCGGTCACATAGACAGGGACACTCACGGCGTCGGCTATGTCTTTGGCGTAATCGAGGAAATAGCCGCCGTCGCGGACGACGTGGCCATCCCATTCCAGACCGATTTCCTGTTGAGCCTTGCCGTGGATATTGCCGCTCACTTCGATGGCGTCGATGCCCGACTGCTGCAGGCGCCGGCAGATATCCAACGATTCGGCGAAGGTCAGGCCGCCTTCAAAGAAATCGGAACAGGTAATCTTGATCCAAATGGGAAAATGCATTCCTACGGCCTTGCGGATGGCGGCAATGATATCGCCGACGATGCGGTAACGGTTGGCCGGCGAACCGCCATAGGCATCGCTGCGCCGATTATAATAGGGACTGAGGAACTGGTTGAGCAGGTACGAATGGCCGCCGTGGATTTCAACGGCATCGAAGCCGCTGTCGCGGACGCGCTTGGCTGCCTGGGCGTATTCGCCGATGAGGTGCTGGATATCAGCCGGACTCATGGCGACGCCAACGGTTCCCGTCTTGCGTTCTGGCACAGCGGACGGCGAGAAGATAGTCCGCCCTTCCCGTTCAAAGGTCGTCTTAGTTCCGCCATAGGCAATCTGCATCATGATTTTTGCCCCATAAGCATGGACGCGTCTCGTCAGTTCCTGATATTGCGGAATGAAGGCATCGTCGTAAATGCCCATCATACCGGCATTGGGCCGATCTTCTTTATCAACGCGGGCATAGCCCGTACAAATCAAGCCGACTTCGTTCTTAGCCAGCTGATCGTAGATGCGGTACTGTTTTTCCGACATATAGCCCTTGGCATCGGCCAAGGCTTCCCACGTCGCACTGCGGAGGATGCGGTTGCGCACGGGCATCCCGGCGATGACGGCATGTTCCAATAATTTCATATATAATCCTCCTTTTTGTCGATTGGCCAACTAGCCACTAGCCACTAGCCACTAGCCACTAGCCACTAGCCACTAGCCACTAGCCACTAGCCACTAGCCACTAGCCACTAGCCACTAGCCACTAATCCAGTATACGAATTTTTTGCTGAAACTGCAAGGGATGAACGGACGACCGCAGCCAGCTGACGGACAGCCCAGCGGAATTCGTCCGGCGTCGTATAGGCATAGGACAGGCGCAGGGACTGGGTATGACGGCTGGAATAGATATCGCCAGGATTGATGAGGATCCCGGCCTCTGCCGCCTTGTGGAAGAGCATCTCCATAGGAAGCCTGTCGCGGAAGGTGAGCCAAATATAGAAACCGCCTTGCGGTACCTGCCAATCCGCAAGACCCGCAAAGTCTTCGTCCAAAACTTGGCAGGCCGCCTGGCAGCGCCGCTGCAATTCGCATCGCAGCCATCCAAGATACTGTGCATAGCGGCCACTGGTCAAGAACCTGGCCAAGACTTGTTGGGACAGGGAGCTGGCGCCATAGTCGATCTGCATCTTGACGTCACCCAGGCGCTGTACGACTGGTTCCGGCGCAATCATCCAGCCGATGCGCAGCCCTGGTGCCAAGGATTTGGAAACACTGCCCAAATAAAGGACCTGACCTCCTGTATCCAGGCTTTTCAAGGATGGCGGCGGCGTTCCGTCAAAGGTCAATTCCTCATAAGCTCCGTCTTCGATGATGGGCAGGCCATAGCGGCTGCACAACGCCAGGAGTTGGACACGGCGCTGACGGCTCATAGTCCGGCCCGTCGGGTTGTGGTTCGTCGGGATGGTATAGAGGACGCTATTGCCTATATCTGAAGACTGGCGCAAGTGCTTTTCCAGGGCTTCCAAAGACAGACCCTGGTCGTCCATGGGCAGGCCACAGAGACGGAGATGAGCCGACTGGAAGACTTGAAGTGATTTGACATACGTCGGGTCTTCGACGTAGACCGTCGAACCACCGCGGAGAAGGCCGGCCGAAATGAGCTGGAGTCCCTGGAGGGCGCCCGATGTAATCAGGATGGACGACGGGGACACAGCCAGTCCCCGTTTCCGGGCATAGTCTGCCAGGGCCTGACGTAGGACGGGCATCCCCAGGGGCTCGACATACCCCAGGGATGTGATGGCATCGGCCACATCCCGCAAAGTCTGACGGAAGGCATCCTGCGGGAACAGCCTAGGGTCCAGTTCCCCCGTACCGAGGCGGACCAGGCGGTCATCGAACTCTAAGCTGTTGATAGCTTGGACGACCTCCTGATTGGCCCGGAAATAACCAGCCGTCATATAGTGGTTCCAATCCGGCTGGACCGGCAGCCGCAGGGACCAGGCCGTACTGGCTACGACCGTCCCCTGGCTGCCCCGGCCCTGGAGCACACCCGCTTCCAGCAGCGGCTTCAAAGCCTGATTCAGGGTACTCCGGTTCACCTGGAAGTGCCGGGCCATATCGCGCTGAGATGGCAGACGCGTCCCAGCCGGCCATTCACCGCTTTCCATTTTGCCATACATCCATTCGAGGATCTGTCGGTATATCGGTACGGGCTGCGCCGGATCTGGATGCCATTCGATCTGAACAGGAATATGCCGCTTCATCACCTCATCTCCTTTTGGTTGGTATAATTCATGTCGCTTTGGCGGGTTGGAATCCCGTTTCTCTCTGTTATACTGTGATTATACCACATGAACCAACCAGTTTTGGTTGGAAAAGGAGGCTTTTTTTATGTTCTTTTTTCAAGGCCTGACCATGGGGCTGGCCTACGTCGCCCCTATTGGCATGCAGAATCTCTTCGTCATCCATTCGGCGTTATCCCATTCCCTGCGCCGCGCCGTCGCGACGGCGTTCATCGTCCTTTTCTTCGACATCAGCCTGTCGCTGAGCTGCTTTTATGGCATCGGCACGCTGCTGAATCATCTTCCCTGGCTCAAAGTGGTCATCCTGGGCACAGGCACGCTGCTCATCCTCTACATGGCCTATGATATGATCAGCCAGGTCCCGGATGCGCTGACCCTCAAAGACCAGCCAGTTTCCCTGGGCCAGACCGTTTCCAAAGCCTGCATCGTCACCTGGATGAACCCCCAGGCCATCTTAGACGGCACAATGCTCCTCGGCGCCTTCCGCATCACCCTGCCTGCTACAGAAGCCATGACGTTCCTGACGGGCGTCCTCATGGCCTCAGGCCTCTGGTTCCTTTCCCTCACGGGCTGCGTCGCCGCCTTCCGCCACGCCATTACACCCGGCATCCTGCGCGCCATCAACATCCTTTGCGGCACGGTCCTCATGCTGTACGGCCTCCACTTAGGCTATACCTTCGTACAGCTTTTTTAATTGTGACTTATTTTTTTAAGTCGCGCTCGATATCCAGCCCGACTTTAGCTTCCCATGCAGCAAAATCCTTTGTCCCCGTCATGACATGCCATGATTTGGCGCGATATAGATGGCGGTACAATTTCTGATAGTTCGGGTCCGATGCAGCCAATTCCTGCATGACATCCTGACGGGCCGCTAAGAGATACTGCGGTACGTCCTCTTTCGAAGCCGGTTTCAGGGCGGCCAGCATGAAAGGCTTAGAAGTCAATAAAGCAACTAATTTTTTAGCCGGCCCTACTTTATTCGCGGGAATCCGGGAAGAGATGCTGACATAATCGACATAGGCCGTAGCCACATCGGGATGTTCGCAACTGGAAATGGCCTTGACGTCGGTATCGTTCCCCTGCCCTAAGCGGACGATGGCGCTCATCGCTTCCGGATAGGCATATAAGGCCCGGCCATGGCCCTGGGCAAACCATTCAGCCCGCGTAAACTCATTGCCATCGTCATAACGGCCCGTCGCAGTACCCGTCATAGCGTACAATTCTTTCAAATACTGCATGGCATCCTCTTGGACGTTTCCCATGGCCTGTACCGGAACGACTTTCCCCGTATGGTCCTGAAGGATATTATAGTATTTCATTTCATTATTCAAGCTGAAATCGGCGATGACCCCTTCATCCCGGCCAGGGAGCAACGCCTGAGTCTTCCGCGGCCCGATGGCGTCATACAGCTGCTGCATCGTCTGAACACGGGCCACGGCCTGATCGTCTTTGCGGTAAAACAGCGTATCCATACAGACCATCTGGGGAATGCCATAATATATCCCCTGAGAAGAAGCTTGTTCTAACGTCCAGGCTGGATAGGCAGACCGTGCTGGTATGCTTTCCCCTAACGGATAGAGCAGGCCTTTTTCTATATATTGCGATGCGTACAGGCCATCAAAGACAAAAACATCACTTTTCGGTTCTTCGAAATAGCAGTCCCAATCGACGAAACGCAGCGCCACATCGGGTTCGATGTCCTTCCATTGTGTGGTCAAAGCCGTTTCAAAGGCCTGGATATCGGGAACGTATTTGAACAACCCCACAGTCAGTACCTTTTTGTCTGTTTCTGTCCCCTGTCCCGGTTCACTAGCCATTCCTGTCACCATAGTCATCACGAAAAAGGCCAAGCTTAAAACGATACGAAATAATCGTTGTCTCATATTCCTATCCCCTTCAATATAAATTAGCTGACAGGCAAATCCCTGCCAGCTAATTTACATTGTAGCATATGTCATCATGCGTAGTCACTCTTACTCTATAGTTTGTAGTACAGAGTTTGTAGAAGCTGGTTTCAAATTTTTTACCATTTGCTGCAAACTACAAACTACAAACTGAATACTCAAAAAGGGCTTGTCCATCGTGCGACAAGCCCTTTTTGTTACTGCACGGCACGTTTCCGGCTCATCCACAGGCCGATAGCGATGACAGCGACAGCCAAGAGGATTTGAAGGCTTATGGGAGCCCAGGAACCGGCCATTTGCTGCAGCAGGGTCCCTAAAATTTTATCGTGGCCAATCATGGAACCGGCTGTCCATCCCAACAGTCCGGCGCCGGCATAGAGGATAACCGGGAAGCGATCCATGAGCTTGCCGATGACCGTACTGCCGCCGACGATGATAGGGATGCTAATGAGGAAGCCGCAGGCAACGAGGAGGAAGCTGCCATGCGAAGCCCCGGCGATGGCCAGGACGTTATCGACGCCCATAGCGGCATCGGCGATGATGATGGTCTTGATGGCCCCCATGAGGCTGTCCGAAGCCGTTACGTTTTCCTCCTGTTCTGCCGGGACGAGCAATTTCACGGCAATGGGCAGCAGGATGAGGCCGCCTAAGGCCTGTAAAAAGGGAATCGTCAGCAGCCAGACAGCGATGAGTGTCATGACCAGGCGGATAACGACGGCCCCGCCGGTCCCGATGAGGATGGCTTTCCGGCGCAGATTAGCCGGCAGCTTATTGGCCGCCATGGCGATGACGACGGCATTATCGCCGCCGAGGAGGATGTCCAATAAAATGATAGAGCCTAAGGCCATGAAGAATTGCATCGATACGATTTCCATAATATACCTCTTTCTGTAAAAATGACGGTAAAAACAAAAGAGACTTCCGCATGGTATCAGCAAAACTGGTATCATGCGAAAGTCTCACCTATTGCAAATTGCAACGCTGCCACCAGCCGGTCGATGACGGCACGATGTTGATGGCAACTCACGAGAAGGTTACTCCCCTTCGCGATTCAATTGTAGGTTAAGTATAACAGGCCGGAACCCATCTTGTCAATATCGTTTCTTACCGTTCCATGTTATAATAAAAGCAAAAAAACAGGAGGTATCATCATGAGTACACAACGTATCGGATTCATCGGGACCGGCGTCATGGGCAGCGGCATGATCCGCAATTTACAGAAAGCGGGGTATCCCGTCAACATCACGACGCGGACGAAAGCCAAGGCAGAAGAACTCATCCAAGAAGGCTGTCACTGGTTCGATTCGCAGGCAGAACTGGCTGCCCAATCGGACGTCGTCATTTCCATGGTCGGCTATCCCCAAGACGTGGAATCCGTCTATTTCGGGGAACACGGCGTCTTTCGCGGTAAACAAGGCGGTTTTGTCATCGACATGACCACGTCCAGTCCCTCCCTGGCCAAGAAAATCTATGCTCAGGCCCAAAAACAGGGCATCCAGGCCTTGGATGCTCCCGTTTCCGGCGGCGACATCGGCGCCCGTCAAGGGACGCTGGCCATCATGGCCGGCGGCGACGAAGCGGCCTTTGAAGGCATGAAACCTATTTTTTCGGCCATGGGCCAGACCCTGACCTATTTTGGCCCGGCCGGCAGCGGCCAGTATGCCAAGATGAGCAACCAAATCGCCATCGCCTCGAACATGATGGGCGTCTGCGAAGCCATGGCCTATGCGAAAAAAAGCGGCCTCGACCCGGAAAAAGTCATCGCCACCTTATCGGCCGGAGCTGCCGGCTCCTGGTCCCTGGCCAACCTGGCGCCACGTATGCTGAAAGGCGACACCAAGCCGGGCTTTTACATCAAGCATTTCCTCAAGGACATGCGCATCGCCATCGAATCGGCCGAAGAAATGGGACTGGACCTGCCAGGCCTCTGCTTAGCCAAAAAACTCTACGACCAGCTGGCCGCCCAGGGCATGGAAAACTGCGGGACCCAGGCCTTGTTCCAGTGGTATGACAGACAATAAGGAGTCCTGACCATGGACATCCATGCTATCCGCTGCTTTCAGCGGGTCTTTGAAAAAGAGAGCATCCACCAGGCGGCCAAGGACTTGTGCCTGACGCCGCAGGGCGTGAGCCGGGTCATCACTGCCTTGGAAGGGGAAATGCAGACGCCTCTCTTTGTCCGCAGCCGCAAAGGCATGGAAGCGACGCCGGAGGGACAGTATTTTTACGAGCACACCCAGGAACTGACACGACAGCTCCTGGACCTGCAGCTGGGGATGCAGGCGTTGAAGCGGAAAAAAGCAGGCCTGCACATCGGCTTCTCCTGCGGCGTACTGAATATCCTTTCCATCCATGTCTTGAAAGATGTCATGGCCCGCCATCCGGACAAGTCCCTGGAATGGGTCGAAGATTTCAACGAAAAGATTGTCCAGCTCATCGCCGAAGATAGCCTGTCCTGCGGCTTCTGTATCGGCCCGATCCGGTCAGACGCCTTTTTCCAAGAGGAAATCTATCGCACCGGCATTGAAGCCGTCATCTATGAGGGTCACCCTTTTTACGACCGGCCGTCCATCACTATTGAAGACCTGAAAGGGCAGCCCCTCGTCGGCCTGAACGAGCATTTTTCTTTATTCCATAGTCTGGTCAGGCGCTGTGCCGATTTCGGCTTTACGCCGCAGTTCGTCGTCAAGACCATGGAGAGCCGCCTCATCTATCATTTCTGTCAGGAACGCGTCGGCATCGGCATCGACGTGAACATCCATGCCGCCCCGCCGCCGCTCCGTTACGTCCCCATTACCGAAGGGACGCCGTGGCGCATCTTCTTTGTCTGTAAAAAAGAAAAGCGCGGCGACTCCTTATTCCAGGAAATTATCGCGGCCCTGACCTCGCGTCACCACCCATAGCAACAAATTGTTGACACCTGCTGTCGTTCCTTTGATGGACGGCAGTACTTTTTTTATGGTACCGTAGAGGAGAAATACAGAAACGCTATTACGCTGATTACAGGAGGTTCCTCATGACTCGAAAATTCCCGCACGTATCCAGCCCCATCACCATTGGCCGCACGACCTTCCGCAACCGTATCTTTTCGGCCCCCATGGGCGGTACGGATATTACCAACGACGGCTGTATCGGTCCGAAATCGACGGCCTTTTACGAACTGCGCGCCAAAGGCGGTGCCGCAGCCGTCACCGTTTCCGAATTGATGGTCCATTCCCAGACCGATGGTTCCCACGCCTACCACCTGGATGAATCGATTCTCAATTCCCTAGCCGCAGCGACTTACACAGCCGATGCCATCCGCCGTCACGGCGCTATCCCCTCGTTGGAGTTATCCCATTCCGGCCAATTCGCCGGGACCTATATGACTGACAAAAGCCGTCAACACGGGCTCTGCCAGTGGGGTCCCAGTGAAGGGATGCGCCCCGATGGCGTCCCGGTCAAAGCCCTGACCCAGGAACAGATCGATGATATCGTAAAAGCCTATGGTCACGCCGCCGGCCTGGCCAAACGCGCTGGTTTTGAAATGGTCATGATCCACGGCGGTCACGGCTGGCTCATCAACCAGTTCCTCTCGCCCTTGTTCAACCACCGCAGCGACTCCTACGGCGGCTCCCTGGAAAACCGCGTCCGCTTCGCCATCGAAGTCCTGCAATCGGTCCGCGCCGCTGTCGGTCCCTTTTTCCCCATCGAATTCCGCATGAGTGGCGCCGAATTCACCGAAGGTGGCTACGACTTGGAAGAAGGCATCCAGATTGCCCAAGCCATCGAAGCGTACGCCGATATCATCCATGTATCGGCCGGTACGTATCAGAAAACCTTTGGCATCACTCACCCTTCGATGTTTGAAGCCCACGGCCGTAACGTCTATCTGGCTGCCGCCATCAAAAAACACGTCAGCAAGCCCGTAGCTACTATCGGCGGCTTGACCGACCCAGCCATGATGGAAGACATCATCGCTTCGGGAAAAGCCGACATCGTCTACATGGCCCGGCAGCTGCTGGCCGATCCCGAAACGCCGCAGAAAATCATGGAAGGCCGGGACGCAGACATCGTCCACTGCCTGCGCTGTTTCACCTGCATGGCTGAACGGGCGTCGACTGCCACGCGCCGCTGTACGGTCAACCCGCTCATTGGCCGGGAACTGGACGGGACGGAAATCCAGCCGGCACCGGTCAAAAAGAAAGTCCTTGTCGCCGGCGCCGGCCCGGGCGGCTTGTATGCAGCCTATACGGCAGCCCGCCGCGGCCATCAGGTCATCCTCTGTGAAAAAGAAAGCGAAGTCGGCGGCATCTTGAAGAGCGAACAGGCCATCCCCTTCAAACGGGAAATGTACGAACTGGGAAAGACCTATGAACGGCTGGCCCGCCAAGCCGGTGTCGAAATCCGCCTGAATACAGAAGTAACGCCGGCTTACGCAGCTAAAGAAAAACCGCAGGCCTTGATCATCGCCGCCGGGTCCCGCCCCCTCGTCCCGCCCATCAAAGGCCTGGACGGCGACAACGTCATCATCGTGAACCAATACTATAAAGAAAAGGCCAAAGTCGGGAATCACGTCATCGTCTTCGGCGGCGGCCTGGCAGGCTGCGAATGTGCCATCCACCTCGGCCAGGAAGGCAAAGAAGTCGAGCTCATCGAAATACGTCCGACTCTGGCACCGGATGCCAATATCCGCCATCGTCCCCTGCTCCTGGCTCAAATCGAAAAGTACGTCCACGTCCACACGTCGTATAAAGGCCTCGCAGTCACGCCGGAAGGCGTCCTCTGTGAAGATCCGCAGGGTCAGCGCGTCCTCGTCCCTGGCGATACGGTCATCTGTGCCTTAGGCCAGCGGTCCCGCACCGACGTCGTAGAAGCCTTGCAAGACAGTGCGCCCTTCGTCCGCGTCATCGGCGATGCCGCCAAAGTATCGACCATCACCAATGCCGTCTACTGGGGGTACTGGGCTGCCCTCGATATCTGATTCGGGTCAGTCCTCATACCAGCCGAACAGGGTTTTCCCCGTTTCTAACTGCTGAATCCGGGCCATGTCGTCTCGATTCAGGGTGACGTCAAAAATAGCGAGATTCTCAATCATCCGCTCCCGATGGGATGATTTCGGGATGACGCCGATGCCCTGCTGAACCAGGTACTGCAAAGCAATCTGTGCGGCCGTCTTGCCGTATTTCTCGCCGACAGCCTGTAAAATAGGCTCCTGGAATATCGGCTTTTTCCCTTCTGTAAAAGGGCTCCATGCCTGCATTTGTGTCCCCTGCGCCACAAGTGTTTGTTGGAGCTCTTTTCGTCTGTAATAGACGTGACACTCGACTTGATTGACAGCGGGGATGATATCACAACTTCCGATAAAATCAAGATATTCCCGAGCATTGAAATTAGAAATGCCAATGGCCCGGACCCGTCCCTGGCGGTAGGCTTCGGTCAAGGCTCGATACATGTCTAAAGCCTCGTCATAAGGCTCGTGGATGAGCAGCAAATCGATATAGTCAGTCTGCAACCGGGCCAGCGATTCTTCAATGCCCTGCCAGGCCAGTTCATAGCCGGCCCGGGTCTGACAGAGCTTCGTCGTAATGAAGATATCCTCCCGGCGCAGACCGCTCTCGGCCACGGCCTGGCCGACCATGGCTTCGTTATCGTACATGTGGGCCGTATCGATGAGGCGGTAGCCCACAGCCAAAGCATCGAGGACCGCCCGCTTCCCCGCCTCGCCCTTCAACATCCACGTACCAAAGCCGACAATCGGCATGGTCAGGCCATTATTCAAAATGATATGCTTATGCATACTACGCCTCCATTCATCTTACAAAATCGACTAAAAAAAGGAACTGCGCATGATACACACTTCATGCTACAGTCCCTGTCTTACTTGGCCTAGTTCAAGCCGCCGGATGATAATTAACAACAGCAATGTCCGTCATAGAATTGCAATTTGAACTATATACTCAAATATACGATACCATGTTGCTTGGCAAAAATCAACATTTCAAAATTATATGCTTATGCATGATAGATGTAGGAAATTTGAGTTTTATCTTTTACAAGGAACCATTATTAAGCATCCACGTTTCAAACCGGCAAATACTCGGGTTTTGATTGATGAAATCATTGAGTTCCTCATCGATAATACGGATTCCCTTGCGACGAGGTTCACTAGTAAATCGATTCGTGACTTCATAACAGATCCGTGGCGGTGGTGGTGTTTTCAGCGTGTAAAAGACGAGATCCGAATTATTACGAATGGCATCTGAAACAACGGACATAGGTGCTACAGCCCATCTATCGGGAATCATCAAATATCGCTGCAACATGGAGCCCGTATTGACCGTTAAGAGCGGCAGTTCATCAGGATTCCAGTGAGAATGGTGCCATTGCAGGAAATCATTCCCCCAAATCAGCATAATTTGTTGACGGACATCTAAATCTTCACAGGCAACCTCGTCACCATAGATACTATCCTTATGGCAGATAAGATACATCAGTTCACGATAAATCAGTTTGATAACAATATCTGGATAAGACATCCTGCTAAAGACAAAACCAATATCAGCATCCAAGCTCTCAAAGGTGTCTGTATTTGATACAATCGAACGATAGCAGGGATTTTGAACACCCCCGTGTGCATAGGCAGGTTCACTCTTTTCCTTACAAATCTGCGCCATCATGGTATACTGGAACAAAAGGAATCTACAACAAGAAGCTGATATCATGGGCTTATTTGATACTTTCAAGAAACTGTTCCATCATTCCATCGATAACACATCGGCAGCAGAGCAGACTCTTCCCCGGGGCAACAATCCCCCTGTGAAGATTACGTTTTCACGAGAACCCCCTGCGGATAGTCCATCTCCAGATATAGTTCCCCTCAGTGTACGTCTGAAAAAGGCGGTTCCCACAATGAGGGGCCTGTATCCGCATGAAATCCTGATGCTTGAATATGCCCATACTTACTCTACAGACTTATCGCATCAGCATTTCCAGGGATTCTGGTATTATGAATATTCCGTAGAACATCCTGGAGATGTATTAAAGTCACTGGAAAAAAAGGTTTTATCCAGCCCGGTAACCTGCGTTCTGCCATCGAGAATCAGACAGTACCGGTGATAAAAAATGAATTGAGGGCAATCGGTCAAAAAGTAAGCGGCAAAAGGCTGATCTGATTGACCGTCTGTTAATGTCCCCTATCTCCATCGCCACAAGTATATGTCCATCTGGGAAATGAACGACCGGTTGAACCATAAGAATCCGCATCACCTCGGCTTCCGCGACCTTATCTGGCAGTTCTTCAACGATGAACCCCCTTGCACCCCCCTATTATATAATTACCAGTTTTCAAACCTTCGCCGCATATTCAAAGCACATATTTCCTGCATTTCTTCCTCGGAAAAATCCGATGACAGATTTTATCGATTTTGTTGCATGATTTGACAATGACATCCCCTCCTCGCAATATATTTATTTTGTACCTATCATGGCAAAGTGTCACGCCGTTTGCTTCAGCAACATCAAAAAGCTCCTTTGCCATGCGGCAGTCATTTGGCTCTGCCCTCTTACTCCTTCGGTGCGTGTTTTGCCCACGCTTGGCCTTCACTGTCGGCATTTTTGGTGTTTTGCGCCATAACGCCCACCAGCGGATGAGGAACATATAGTTCTTCCAGATAGTTCCTGTCCTCGTCCGTCAGCGTCAAATCCACCGCCTTGACTGCCCCTTCCACATGATGAAGCTTGGTTGCCCCGGCTACGGGAGCATCTACCTTTGTCAGCAGCCATGCCAAGGCAATCTCGGTCATGGTGATCCGGTATTTGTCCGCAAGTTCTGCCACTCGCACAATGATTTTCTGGTCAGCCTCCGCCATACCGTCATATTTCAGATGCGCCATACTGTCCTCTTGAAGCCTCTTGGTGATTTCGCCGGGTTTGCGGGAAAGCCTGCCGCTGGCTAAGGCGCTATACGGCGTCATGGCAATATTATCCTCTTCGCAAAGTTCTGCCATCTCCCGCTCTTCCTCACGGAAAAGCAGATTGTAATGGTTCTGCACAGAAATGAACTTGGCAAAACCTTCCTTTTCGGCGAGCGCATTCGCCTTGGCGAGCTGCCATGCGTAGCAGTTGGCGATGCCCACAAAACGCGCCTTGCCCGCTTTGACCATGCGGTTCAGTCCATCCATGACCTCATAGATTGGAGTCTTATAGTCCCACATATGGCAAATATACAGATCCACATAATCCATGCCCAAATGCTTCAAGCTCATGTCAAGAGATTTTTCGATATGCTCCTGCCCCGTCACGCCGTCTGCGATTTCCTGCGGACTGCGGGGCAGGAATTTTGTCGCCACTGCCACGTCCTCGCGTCTCGCGAAATCGCGCAAAGCCCGCCCCACATATTCCTCGCTCGTGCCGTTCTGGTAAACGATGGCGGTATCAAAGAAATTGATGCCCAGCTCCAGTGCATGTTTGATGATGCTACGGCTCGTTTCTTCGTCCACCGTCCAACTGTGCTGCCCCGTCTTGGCATCGCCAAAGCCCATGCAGCCCAGGCAAATACGGGAGACGTGCAAATCCGAATTTCCCAGTTTCGTGTATTTCATGAAAAACAGTCCTCTCCTATCAATGAGTATATCTTATCGCAGTTCTTTCCTCAATCCCTCAAGCCAAGCGTCGATGTCCGCTTGGGAAGTCAGCATATGGTCGCCGCCCTCCGAATCAAACTGTATTTCCATAGCTGCGGCAAATTTTGCCCCGGCGCAGTATTCCTTGATGTCCGTGATTACATGCCCCGGCCAGCCGCCGTGTGTCATAAAGGGAATGACCGTCTTGCCCGTCCAGTCCTGCGATTTCAGGAAAGTGTGCATGGGAGGCGCCATGGTAAACCACCAGGTCGGCGTTCCCACGGCGATGATGTCATAATCGGCGATATTCACCGCAAGGGGCTTGATTTCCGGCATAAAGCCGGCCTCCACCTCCCGCTTCCCTTGCTCGGTCACTTCGCTGTTCCAGCCGCCATAGGGCGGATAAGGATGGGTCGGCTCGATTTCTGCATAATCGGCATCAAGAACCGTTTGCAACTGTTTGGCGATTTTCCTGGTGTTGCCACGGGAAAAGGAATAGCAGACGACCAAAATCTTCTTATCCTTGCTCATAATTCTCTCCTCCTGCTTGCTCATCATTTTTTCCTCCGCTAATTTCGCGTCCTTCATGCCGTCCGTTTTCAACGAGGAATTTTGCGGCTCGGAATCTGCCGTAAAAGCGATGCCGAAAACGGCCAACATAGTCAGCAAAAGTGCGGCAAAGACGAACCGATATGTATGAGGCTTCATCGTACTGCCTCCTTATACTTCAAATTTTTCAGGCTCTAACCGCTTGATACATTTGGCAGGATTGCCCACCACGACTTCATAGTTCCCCACATCTTCTCCTATCTTTCGCAAATCAATCCGTACTTCGTCCATTTTTTGTTCCTCTTCCTTTAGTACATATTGATATTTTGCCAGAAAGCGAAATGGTGGCGCTGCTTGTATTCCTTCATATCCACCATCTGCGGCTTCCCTTGGCCAAGTTTCAAATAACGGGCATGGTCGCCGTCAAAACGCTTCCATATTCCCTGCTCGTCCACTTTGGACATGCCCGTCCAGATTTTCGCCATCTGCTTGGCGACCTTCTGCTGCTTGGGCGTGAGTTCGGTGCCGATGTCTGAAGAACCGTGAAAGCCGGGGAAAAGATACGGCAGCTCGTAAGTATGCGCCGTTCCCTGCTCAAAATCGGTCGCAACATACTTGGGACACTGCGGATCGCTGAACTCGTAGTAATAGACTTTCAGCTTGCTGTCGAGCGAATCGGCAATCCGATAAATCGGCGCAGCAAACCAGCTGTCCGTGATGACCTGTGCATACGCCTCGGCGGGACTGCCGTAAGCCTCTGCGGGATACTCGGCCATCACCTTGTCCGCAAAGCCGGGGATAGCGTACTGTTTTTCCAATGTCTCGAGATTGGTGCGATAGGCGGCCTCGTCCATATTTTTCCCGGCAATGCTCTCCGTCAGGGCGGCAAAGAAAGAACCCTCGTTTTGCACATTGCCAATGCCCAGCCGTTCGCCGTTTACTTCGCCGTTCTTAAAGGCTTCAGCGATGCTTGACGGCACATACTCACCGTCACGGGTGATAATGCCGTCCAATAAATAGTTGTTTTCCAAAGCCAAAATTTCTTCCGTGGAAAGGGAGCGCAACTCCTCGGCGGTAGCGTTTTCCAATCCTGCCGCTTTAGCCAGGCCGATGCCCTTTTCCTCGGCCTGTTCCCGCGAAATCGAATGGCCATTGGCATACATGACAGGACTGGACATGGCGATGATGTTTTTGAACAAGCCTTTGGCCTTGGGACTGGCCATCAGGATTTGCGAGCTTTGCCCGCCGGAGGATTCGCCGGAAATCGTCACATTGTCGGGATCGCCGCCGAAGTTCTCGATATTTCTCTGCACCCATTCAAGCGCCGCAATCTGATCCATCACGCCGTAATTGACAGCGGCGTGACCTTCCGCATCAAGGGCGGGATGGGCAAAATAGCCGAACGCCCCGAGCCGATAGTTTATCGTCACCACCACGGCGCGGCCTTCCTTGGCTAAAAGCGAGGGGTCATAATCGCTCCCCGCGCCGACCACCAAAGCCCCGCCATGAATCCAGACAAAGACGGGAAGTTTATCGGGGTCGCCGGGTTGCTTCTCCGGCACGGCCACATTGAGGTACAGGCAATCTTCTGAGCCGCCTGCCGTTGCGAACACGCCCAAGTAACCCGTCTGCGCCGCTTCGCTTTTGTATTCGGTGGCATCAAGCACCCCATGCCAGTTATCGACCTTCACCGGCGGCCGCCAACGCAGCTCACCGACCGGCGGCTTGGCGTAGGGAATCCCCCGCCAGTAGCGCACACCACCCTTGGCAAAGCCCCGCACTTGCCCGTTTTCGGTATTTGCCAATACGTTTTGGCTGACGGCCTGCGCCTCTGCTGCGTACACCATCGTTTGCTGATTGGGCAGCACCGCCGGAATAATCAACCAAGCGGCAGCGGCTGCCACAGCCAAAGTTTTCTTTAAGCGGGAAGAAAATTTGCTGCTCATTTTGCTGCTCCCTCCTCCACATAAGCCTTCTTCATGGAATTAAACGCCGCCCACACATTCGGCCAGCCGGCATAAAACGCCTGATGGGTCAAGATTTCCGCCATTTCCTCTTTGGTGACGCCGTTCTTCTTGGCTTCCTGCATCTGGTACTGACAGGCGAAGGTATCGCCCATACCCTTGGCTACCAAGGTTGCCACCGTCACCATCGAGCGGTCACGCAGGGAAAGTTTGTCGTTCCGCGACCAGACCTCGCCGAACAGGACATCATCGTTGAGCCGGGCAAATTCCGGCGCAATCTCGCCGAGCATATCGCGCCCCGCCGTCTGCACTACCTTTACCGCTTTTCTCTCGTTATTGTTCTGCTCCATTTATGCCGCCTCCGTAAACATCAAATTCATCGATAAAATTCCTGCCGCCAGCAATGCAGCTGCAAGCTTATAGAAACGCATAGTCCTATCCTCCGTCATTTCAAGGCTTTATAAGCCGCTTCATCCACCGGCTCCAGCCACTCTTTGCCCCCTTCTTTTTATCTTACCTTCAGTTGATTCAGCTTTTTGATAAGTTCCACGTCCGTCAAATCGGCAATGGCATCATTCCTGTCCAGCAGGTCAATCGCCGTGATTTCCTCTTTCGTCAGACGAAAATCGAATATGTCGAAATTCTCCTCTATGCGTTTCTTGCGTACGGATTTTGGAATCGTGACGATGCCGCGCTCCACATCCCAGCGCAGTATGACCTGCGCCGGAGTTTTCCCGTATTTTTTCCCGATGGAAATAAGAGTTTTATTTTCAAGGATTCCCTTGCCGCCATGCCCCAATGGGCTCCATGCCTCCATCTGGACATCGTATTCCCGCATGATTTTCTCGGCGGCTTTTTGCTGATAATAGGGATGGAACTCCACTTGGTTGACGGCCGGCGGCAGCTTATTGTTCATGATGAAATCCACCAGACGGTCGCTGCCGAAGTTGCACACGCCGATTGCCCGAATACGCCCTTCCTGATACAGTTCCGTCATGGCCCGCCATGAGCCGTAACAGTCTCCGCAAGGCTGATGAATAAGATAGAGGTCGAGATAGTCAAGCCCCAGTTTTTGCAAGGACGTTTCAAACCCCGCTTTGGCATTTTCATAGCCCGCATCCTGTATCCATAGCTTTGTCGTGACGAACAGTTCCTCGCGGGGAATGCCGCTTTCCTTGATGGCACGTCCAACGGCTTCTTCATTGAAATAAGCCGAGGAAGTGTCGAGCAGCCGATAGCCCGTTTCCAGCGCCTGAAGGACGCTCGTCTCGCATTCCTTTGGGTCGGTCATCATGTAAACACCAAATCCCAAGAGAGGCATCTTGATGCCATTGTTCAGCATGGTATATTCCATATACATTCTCCTCTGCAATCCACTCGAAAATTTACGGCTTTTGGAAGGCATTTTCCGTAACGGCCGTGTCCCTCCGTCTGTAAATTCATTTTATGGCAAATCTCCTTGCAACGGAAGTCGCTTTTTGCTATCATGGCATTAACCAAAAGGTTCATACAGGAGGCTTTGCGATGTACAACAAACACTTGGACGCATTTCTGATGGCGGCCGATTGCGGCAGCTTCACGAAGGCGGCGAAAAAACTCTTCATCACCCCCAATGCGCTCATCAAGCAGATCAATCTCTTGGAGGGCAGATTAGAATTGACGCTGTTTCGGCGGACGAACCACGGCATTGTGCTTACAGAGGCCGGCAAGAGCATTTATCGGGATGCCCGCCGCATCATCCATATATCCGAGCAGGCTCTGGTTACTGCCAAGGCACTCACGACAGGCAAGCAGAACATTATCCGGCTGGGCAGTTCTATGATGAATCCCTGCCGCCCCATCATGGAGCTATGGGTGGCTGTAAGCAGTCGTTATCCTCATATCAAACTTTCCATCGTCCCCATTGATGACGGAAAAAGTGACAAACAGGATTCTTTCGCTGAAAAAACGGGAAGCGTCGACATCATTGCCGGACTCTTCCCGTCCACATTATGGAAAAATAAAGTCAATGCCCTCAAAATACGCCAGCTTCCCTTGGCGGTGGCCGTCCCCATCAATCATCCGCTGGCAAGCTGCAAAAGGCTGATGCTGACCGACCTCTACAGCGAGACGCTCCTCATGGTGGAGCGGGGCGACACAATTTATATCGACCGCTTGCGCGATGAGCTTGAAACCGCGCACCCGCAAATCCATATCCACGATGTACCTTCCTATGACATCAGCATCTTCAACTATGCAGCCACCACGGGGCATCCCATGATTACCGCCGATATTTGGTCGGAAATCCACCCTTCCCTCGTGACGCTCCCTTGCGACTGGGGAGGCGATTACTCCGTCCCATACGGCCTGCTCTATGCCAAAGAGCCTGCGCCGCACGTCAGGGAGTTTGTGGAGATTATGACAAGTTTGATAAAAGAACAAACAACATTTTGATTTTACAGCCGTCTCTCCGTTCCATCCCGAAACACCACCGTCATTCCACCATCCACACCCACCGTCACACAATCCCCATCGCCCCCCAGAGCGGCTCATCGAACTCCGCCACAGGCCCCTCCTGCGCCTCAAGTGTCCTGATGAACCCCGCTCCCTAAAGGGACTAGCTTCGCGTCGCAACCGCTCGCCCTTGGCTGACCGCTGGGCGATGGTCTCCGTCACCTCGTCGAATCGTGTCTTAGCTTTCTCGTACCAGCCCTCTGGCAGTCAGCTCCCTGGCAATGGAGCGGAAGGTATACCCGTCCAGGAACAAACGGTAAATCAGTTTCACCGTCCTGGCCTGTTCCTTGTTGACGGCCAGATTCCCATCCGGCCCTTTGTCATAGCCCAGAAAATGCCTGTAGGGAACACACACCTTGCCGTCAGCGAACCGCTTCCGATGACCCCAGGTCACGTTTTCCGAAATGCTCCGGCTTTCTTCCTGTGCCAGGCTGCTCATGATGATGAGGAGGAGTTCCCCTTTACCGCAAATTTTGATACAAAATAACGATGCACCCCCTATACTCGATTAACGATGAACCCCCTTGCACCCCCCTGCCTATCGTTAAGCAAGTATTCCTCGGAAGCCGCACGGGACAAGGCTTCGACAAAAAGAGAAGGGGGTGCATTTGCACCCCCTCGTCGAGGATTTTGCACCCCCAGTTCATATGTCGAATGGTTTTGTAATGGCAATAGATGTTTATAGCCAAGTGGCCCAAGTGCTTTGCAGTGGTATCTTTGTCGTGAATTGCACGGTTGCCGACCATTTCGTTTTTTTCCACTCGCCATTTTCCTTGCGGTAATCACATTTGCATTTCAGGGCGTTCATGGTGACTTCCGATATACCCTGCAATTTTTTTGCCATGTTGAGCATAACATATTCATAGGTTTCGGCGGTATCATCGGACAGTTTCGTAATGAGCTGCTGACCGGTAAAACCGAAAGTAAACTCGCAGGCATCGAAAAAGCCGCAAAAAAGCGGAAATTCTTCGTCAATGCTTCCATGTATGGCCTGTTTGCCGTCCAAAAACATCTCAAGAACGGCATCGTTCGAAAAGACGGTACGCAAAACTTCATAATCTTTGTTGTCCACAGATACCCAATGCTTATCAAAATTTTGCCGAATGGCCAAGCGGTCTTCTATCTGGTTTGCAGCCATAATCTCCCCTCCCGAATTTTCCTCTTTCTTGACCCATGGCATGGCAAGCCCGATATCGGTACTGAGTTTGCCGCGACCGAAAGACATATTTTCAATCGGCAGGGGATACATCATCATGCTTACATCGTCCGGGCCGATGCCGACTTTTTCCTTGGCGTAGCGAGTGACAAGTTCGGCAAGTTTCCGCTTTTGTTCCAGTGTTCTGGTGTCGCCAAAGGCCACGTTCACGACTATGCGCTTGCCGGTGCGCTGCATATCGGGAAAAGTATCCGTGATAAAAAATTCATCTTCTTTATGCTCGCTGATGATGATAAAACGGTCATCCATCGGGGTTTCCATAGCCTCGTGAAGAGCAAGATTCAAGGCATCGGCAAGATTACGTTTCTCCTCCCCAGTGAATTGGTTCGCTCCTATGTGAACATGAAAAACAGGCATTTTATCTCCCCTCGCTTCATTCACTCATGGCATTTCTCGCCCAGTCCGGATTCCCGATGACGGCTCTTGCTACGCCGATCATATCAGCTTTTCCCGCTTGGAGCAGGGATTCGGCATCTTCTTTTGTTTTGACACCGCCGGTAAGGATGATGGGCAGGGTCGTTTGCTGTTTGATTGCCTCGGAGGAGTCGCCAAAGTAGCCGACGCCTTTTTTGTTGCTCGGACTCGAGCCGCAGTGTCCACCGGAAATGCTGAGGTAGGAAAGTCCCGCGCTCTCCAATATTTTTGCAGCCTGAACGCCGTCCTCAATCGTACTGCCGCCGTCCATGTAGTCTGAGGCGCCGAAGCGCATTCCCAAAATAAGATCGCGCCCCAACACCTTGCGTACAGCCGCAATTACCTGCAAATGAAGTTTCAGCCGTCCATCAAGTGTTTTGATTGTGTAAGCGTCCGTGCGTTGATTCATTAGCGGCGAATAAAATTGATTGAGCAAATAACCGTGTGCGGCGTGAATCTCCACGCCATCGAAGCCGGCAACTTTTGCCCGACGTGCTGCCGCCGCAAAATTCTCTATCAAGCCGTCGATTTCTTCTTGCGACATGGCGTGTGTCGGAGCCATCGCGCCGCCCACCATAGCTTTCTTGGGACTTACAAGTCCGCTGGGGCTGATTCCTTCCGTTACCTGAGCCAACGGCGACACTGCCCCGGCATGGGAAATTTGCAGAACAGTTTTGCATCCGTTCCCGTGAATGAGGCTTGCCAGTTTCGTGAGCCCCGCTATATCCTCGTCTTTTGCAGAGGAAAGCTGATTCTCGGAAGCTCTCCCGTTCGGCTGAACAAAACTGTGTTCGATGACAACAAGCCCGAAGCAGCCGCCCTTTGTCCGCTCATCGTAATATTTGAGCTGTTCCTCCGTCACCGTGCCGTGGTCGGATTTCTCCAAATCCACCGGTGCCATGACCAGGCGATTTTTCAGGGCAATGCCGCCCACCTCTATGGATTCTCTCAACATATTTATGTTCCCCGCCTTTCTACGGCTATTATTCTGCCACAACTCCATCGGTAGCCGTATATTCTTCCAAGGAACCGGCTTTCACTTGGATGCAAACATAGGAGAGAGGTTCATCTGCCGCTGCAAAAAACTGCCGCTTTCCCGCCGGGGAAATGCGAAGCCAGTCGCCTTTCTCCAGTTGTATCTCCTCCCCATCGACAACGGCCTTGCCCCGGCCGGACAAAATCGCATAGATTTCCTCGTTTTGCTTGTGGTAGTGGGCAAAGGGTACTTTCTTCCCTGCGGCCAGCTCATTGATGCTGATTTCCGCCCCGGTAAGTCCTAATGTATCATGCAATTCAATGCGTTTTTCGTTGTCTTTGACCTTCGTCGTGCTGTAATTTTTCATGGGATTGTCCTCCTCAATTTTATTTCCAAATAACCGATTCCGTCAGCGGACGGCGGGTCTTGTCACGATGGGGCGTTTCGTTCCGATAGCCAAGGGCAAGAGTAACGGCTGCGCTGTAATGCTCGGTGTCGTAGAGCTTTTCCTCTGCGCCCAAGATACGGTCAAGTTCTTTCGGCTGAAAGCCCTCGATGGCGCAGGAATCCACCCCGAAGAAAGCCGCCGCCGTCATCATGTTGGCCATGACGATATACGCTTGTTTGGCAGACCAGTCAAAGGCGGCGCGTTCTGATTCCATGGTGTTGAAGTCCTTGGTGGAAAAATTCGTGTAGGCTTCTCTGAAAAACTCATATACCTTGTCGGGAATCTGATGAATTTCCTTCAACACATGGTCAAGGTAAGCCGAGCCGAAGGTCACGTCATTTTTCTTGTTGGCAATGAATACGATGAAGTGGCTGGCATTGTCCAAGGGATTTTGCGCGCCCCACGCAAAGGGCTTAATCTTCTGGCGAAGTTCGGCATCTTGAAGCACAATCATCTTCCACGGCTCAAAGCCCATCGAGGTCGGCGCCAGCCGCGCAGCCTCCAAGATGGCATCGAAGGTTTCCTTGGAAATTTTGGCGTTCGGATCGAATTTCTTGGTCGCATAGCGGTACTTCAGGACATTCAGCACCTCCTCGGCAGAGAAATTCGGCTTTTGGGCGTTCATGGTCAAAATGGTGTTCGGGTTCATAGCGTCATTCCATTCCTTTCTGTGTAATAATTTTCTCTGTCAATTACGAATGGGACGAAATTCGATGGGAATCCAACGATATCCTGTTGCTTCTTTTTTGATATATCCCAAGCCCGGAAAGGGGAAGTGCGCTCCGGCAACTAAAATCCTGCGTTCGGCTATTTGCGGCAATATCGACAGGCGCATTTGGGCGGCTGTTTCGGCATCCGTATCAAATATATCGCCCACTTCCGGGTGGGGAAGTTGCACCGATTTGATATGCACGAAATCTCCGAAGGCCAGAAAGTTTTGTCCCCGTGATGAAAACTCAAATCCGGTGTGTCCGGGAGTATGCCCGAAGAGCGGAACGAATTTTACGTTCGGAAACACCTCACTGCCCGAAGCATAGGACACTATGCGTCCTGAGCGGCGATAGGGAAGGAGCACATCTCTTGCCATTTTGACAAAGGGTAACATGGCCTCCGGGAAGTTTTCCATGGGGGTGTCGAGCCAAAAAATTTTTTCCTGTTCTGCCAGATAAATTGTTGCGTTTGGGAAAACCATTTCCCCGCTCTCCATAATCCCGTTGATATGGTCAAAATGAAGATGCGTCGGCAAGACTACATCGACATCGGAAGCCGCATAGCCCGCCGCGACCAGATTCTCCGTCAAGTGCCCTTTCGTGTCAAGAAATACCGGCGATTCCGTTTCGCCTATGCCCGCATCAATCAAAATCAGATGGTTTCCGGTATTCACCAAGAATACGCTCAGCGTCCCTTCCGACATTCCATCTGCCATGAGCGGGACAAAATCACGGCGAAGCATTTCGGAAAGTTCCTCGTGAGTAAATGAAGTAAAGCCGCTGAACATAGACGCATCGTATCGGACGGATGAATCAAACAGCGCCGTCACCTCATAATCGCCCACCATGGTGCGGAAGAACCCGGGAGCCTGTGTTTTTCGCATGGGTACGGGATTTTCTTTCATGCTGTTCACGCTTTCTGCCGTCTCAATCGACATAACTTACGGGATTGCCGGTGATTTTCCGCTCGGTGCGCTGCGGGAGTCCGTCTGCCGTGTCGGGCAAGCCCACCACCATCGAGGCGCAGACGGTTTCATCTTCCGCAAGGCCAAGTTTCATCAGATAGTCGCGGACAGCGGCATTTTCGTCCAGCCAATGGAGCTGGTTGATATAGCAGCTGCCGAGGTCAAGCTCGTTGGACATAAGCATCATGTTTTCTATGGCACAAGCGCAGTCCGCCATGGCGTTGCCGTAGCCGATTTTGTTGGCCGTCACGATAAGAACGGGGGCATTGTAATGAAAGGCGAAATTTCCTTTTTGCGCCGCCTTGATGACCGCCTGCATGGACTTATACATACCAGGCTTCACTTCCATAGCGGAAAAGGTCCGGCACACAAGTTCCGCCAGTTCCTTCAGCACCTTGGGACTGCGGATGACCAGAAAATGCGTGGTCTGACTGTTGCCGCCGCAGGGGGCGGCGCGCCCGGCATCCAGTATTTTTTCGAGCTTGTCGTCTGGGACGGCTTCCGCCTTGAATTTGCGGGTGCAACGTCTCGTTTTGATGACTTCGTAAGTGTTCATGTTCATTCCTCCGCTGGCTTGTTTTCTCTATGGCGTTACATTTCCACGGATTTCGGCGTACCAAGCCCATGAGCGAGCTTGCAGGTGCATTCGTCCATATACATCAGGACAAGCGTGGGGCTATCGACGGTCTTATGGATTTTATGGACAATCTCATCGAGCCTGTCCCAAATGCGGCGACGCTCCTCTTTGTCCTCAGCGGCGACAAATTTCATCACGCCCGTGATGCGTACCGTGAACTTGCCGGAGGGCTCCATGTAGGTGTAGGCCGTCTGGGGATGGTTGACGAGCTGCCGATAGACTTCCTTGTTGCTGGCCGTGGCGAAGTAAAATTTCCCGTCCTCCTCGAACTGGAACTCGATGCACCGCGCTTCCGGCATTCCGTCCTCCCGCACGGTTGACATGATACCGTAGGCATCCACCGGCAAATACTTCATGAATTCTTCTTTGTTCATAGCCAAATCCTCCTTGTAGTATGTATATACAGATGAAACATATAAAATTACGCATGATCCAATTTGTCCGCCGCTTGGCTCATGGCCGCAGAAAGCTGGCGATATTCTGCTTCACCGATGGCGGCGACTGCCCTGTCTCTCAGCTGATGCAAACTCTCGTCGATGCCTTCTGTTTTCTCTTTGCCAAGTTCCGTCAGGCTGACATGAACGGTTTTCCATTCCTGCTCCTTTTGCAGTATGCCTTGCCCTACGAGAGCATTGACAAAGCGGGTGCAGGTGGACGGCGCAATATCCAGCTTCTCGCTGAGTTCGGAAATCGTGATGCCCGGATATTGGTTCACCACAATCAGCACATAAACATAGGGAGCGGCAATACCGGTCGTGGCATACACTTCATTTACAATACGCCGAAGCACATTCGCCAGCCGATTGGCAGTAAAGAACAGGCATTTTCTCAAGATAGTCTCGTCTGCTTTCACCTTGCCGTCCTCCTCTCTCATTTGCATATACATATAATAGCACTACCCCATACTGCTGTCAATACCCTTCAGAAAAAATTTGGCAGGACAAAAAAAGCCCCGCCAAGCATCATTCAAGATATTGGATTCATATTTGTCATTTATGTATCGTCATCCCATCGCGGAACACCACGGGCATACCGCCATCTGCGTCCACCGTTACATAATCCACCATGCTGCCCCACAGCTACTCGTCGAAATCCCAGAGCGGTGCGGTCTGCCCCTCAAACGTCTTGATGAAACCAGCCAGACGCTCTGCCTTGACCGACCGCGCGGCGATGGCCTCCGTCACCTCGTCAAACCACTGCTTGGCGGTATCGTACCGCACCACCAGTCCGTTGTAGCGTTTCTGGTACTCCGCTTGGTTCTGTGCGATGCGGGCGTTCTCGGCGACGCACTCCTCCAACATCTTCACCACCACGGCAAGCTCCTCGGCGAGAGCCGACTTCTCCCACCCTAGTTTCCCGATGGTGCAGAGCATCGCTTGGATGGTTTTCGGCGTTGCCTATAGCCAGCCGTCGGCATCGACATATATTCTATCCGCGGTGGTTTTCGACACGAATCATCAGATTCCTGCATAGCACGAAAATTTTTTCGCACCGCACCATCCATCGCGCATCACACCCTCGTCCCATCCCGGAACACCACGGACAGCCCGCCGTCCGCCCTCACCGTCACGCACTCCACCATGCTCCCCCACAGCCGCTCGTCGAACTCGGTAAGCGGTTCGCCCTGCCCTTCGAGCGTCTTGGCGAACCCCGCCAGCCGCTCTGCCTTGGCTGACCGCTCGGCGATTGTTTCCATCACCTCGTCGAACCGCCGCTTGGCGGCATCGTACCTTGCCACCAACCTGTTGTAGCGTTTTTGATACTCCGCTTGATTTTGAGCGATGCGGGCGTTCTCGGCGACGCACTCCTCGACCATCTTCACCACCACGGCAAGTTCCTCGGCGAGTGCAGACTTTTCCTGCTCAAGTTCTTCCGTGGCGCAGAGCGTCTTTTGCACGAGCCGGGCATTGGCGATGACCTCCTCGCGCTCCGTCACCAGTTTGTTGAATGCCGTGACGAAGGCCGCCTTGACCTCGTCCTCCGTCACATGAGGCGTTTGGCATTTATGCCCGTCGTACTTGTTGTTGCAACGGTAGATGACCCTGCGGTACTTGTCTGTGCTGTGCCAGACCTTCGCCCCAAAATAGCTGCCGCATTCGGCGCATTTTATCTTGCCGGAGAAAATGCTCACGCCGCTGTATCTGCCTCCCTCCCGCTTGCGCCGCGCTGCCTCCGACTGCACCATCTCAAAGGTAGCAGGGTCGATGATGGCGGGAACCCCCCACCGCCTATCGTTAAGCAAGTCTTCCTCGGAAGCCGCGCAGGACAAGGCTTCGACAAAAAGAGAGGGGGTGCATTTGCACCCCCTCGGTGGGGATTTTGCTCCCCCTAAATTGGATAAGTTCTGTCACTTTTCCATTTGTTCCATTAGCCAATACGGATTCTTCAAAATCTCTCTGCCAACCCCAATCAAGTCCGCAGCATTATTTTTTAGGAGAGTTTCTGCATCTTCTAAGGTCTTAACTCCCCCCGTCAGCATGACGGGAATGAGTTCGAAAATGGCGCATACCACGAGCGTTCCCGTTCTGCCCCCACCGTAGTCGGTTCCGTATGTCCGGACAGCAAGACGGTTTCCTGCGGCAGTTTCAGTATACGCTGTGTGATACTCTGCATCAATGTTTGCTCATCCCCGCCGGGAAAATGTGTCAGCCCGAAACTGTTCTTGAAAATGGAATCACCCACGAAGGCCACATTGTCCTTGGCGCTATAATAGAATACGCTGTCCGTAGTATGACCGGGAACGTAGTGCATGGTCAAAGAAAATACAGGATTCCTTTCGAGGGCAATCCTACTCCCGTCCGGCAAATAGCTCACATCATCCAGTTTGATATATAGCCCGCAACCTTCCGAGAGATTCCAACGAGGATTCTCTGTATATTCCCGCCCTCTCTCGTGCATACAGATAGGGATGGACAGTGCACCCTGGATTTGCGCTGCGGCACCCATGTGGTCGAAATGTCCATGGGTGAGCAGAATTTTTTCGATGACGAATCCTCTTTGTCGAATAACGGCTAAAAGAGTATCTGCTTCTGCACCGGGGTCGAGCAAAAAGCCGTGTCCTGTGGCATCATCAATATAAAAGTAGGTATTGGTGTTAAAAACGCCTGCCACGGGCAACGATAAAATCATGATGCTCCCCCGCCTTACTGCACAATATGGCAGCCATCCGCCCCGCAGACCATGCCATCTAATGATGTTGCCGCTGACGTTTCCTCAGCCAGTATCTTTTCGATGGCTTTTTTCAGCATGGCCGTCGGTTGTGCACCTGATGCCGTGTACTTGCCGTTGATAAGGAAATAGGGTACGCCGTGAATGCCGTGCTCCATTGCTTCCTGCTCATCGGCGCGTACCTCATCGGCGTATCGGTCGCCGGACAACACTGCAGTCACTTCGTCCTTGTCCAAGCCACATTCGCCTGCGATTTGTGTCAGCACATCATGGTCGCTGAGTTTCAGATTCTTGGTGAAGTAAGCATCAAATAACTTCGTGATAATTCCTGTTTTCCCTTTTTCCTGGGCATATTTCGTGAGACGCAGGGAGTCAAAGGTGTTGGTGTAACGTGTAGAGACGTAGCGAAAGTCGATTCCCTCACTCCTGCCCATGCGGGAGATGGCTTCAATACGCTCTGCTGCCTCCTCTTTGCTCAGATGATACTTCGCGGCAAAACGATCCACCGTAGAGGAAACGACCTCCCGGCTGGCATAAGGGTCAAGTTCAAAGCTCTTGAATTCGATTTCCACTTTATCTCCGCCGTCAATTTCCGCCAAGGCCTTTTCCAGCCGCTTCTCACCGATATAGCAGAAGGGACAGGCGTAGTCCGACCATAATTCGATTTTCATTTTCCGTGCCTCCTTAGCAATATATAGAACTTGTTCGATATTGACATTATACACAGGGCAGTATATAATGTCAATAGAAATAGAGCGCGTTCTAAAAATAATTTTGAAGAAGGTAAGCGACGTCAACTACTCCCGACTAAAGTCGGGAGCTTGTAAGTCGGAACTACATAGGTACTAACGGCATCAAAAGACGTCTCCCTATATCCGCCTACATCATCGGGTGGCTGACAACACCCGCTTTGCTAAGGAGTTTACTCCGAAGCAGTTGTTATTCTTTCGTAACGAGGATGGTTATCTCCGGAAATCCACATAGTTCCGAGGAGCTGAATATTCATGGCACCAATACGGTCATCGTTGGATTTGTAACCGCACTGACAGCTATATAAGTGCCTGTGATGGTCACGGTTTTCCTTGTGGATAGTACCGCATTTGGGACAACGTTGAGAGGTATACTTAGCAGATACCTTCAGAACTTCGGAACGATTTTCATGAGCTTTATAAGTCAGGAATTGCTCCAACTGATAGAATGCCCAGCTGCGCAGGTCGTAATTTTGTTTAGCAGTTTTTGAAAGATTGGACTCTTCGAAGCTAACACCGGTCAGATCTTCAAGCACAAATAGCGTATCTTTGCCGTATTTTTCAACGAGTGTCTTAGAAATCCGATGGTTTACATCAGACATCCAACGGTTCTCTCGTCCTGAAATGGCTTTGAGTCTACGCTTTGCTGATTTTGTACCCTTAGACTGGAGCTGGCGGCGGACTTCCTGAAATTTATGGCGTTTAGTAGCCATCTTCTTACCAGAGACGAATTCGGTTTTGCCCTGTTCGTCGTAACTAACAGTAAGAAAACGTAATCCGCGGTCAATACCGACAACGTGACGGACGTTTTCTTTCTGAAAATCTTCGACAGCTTGGGTTACGGGAATATGGAGATACCATAAACCTTTGAGTTCGACCAGTTTTCCTGTTCCAAGGTCATAGGAACCATCGAGGTATTCAGCGAAATGTTCACCCTCAAAAGTGCATTTGGTTCTTTTTCCGAGTGTATTGATAGACAGAACCTGTCCGCTATCAACGAAGCTATAATCACGATTGCGAACCAAGTCCGCTTGTGGGCGGCTGAAGAATACTGGCTTCCAGAGCCATTCCAAAGTTTTGGTAATGCGTTGCCAGTTGCCATTCTTATCCTTATATCTGTAGGGATTTTGGAAGAGCTGTTGTTTTACCGTTTTATATCTGGCAATCGTCGTCTTGATAGAAGACTGGGCCAGCTGCGATTTCAGACCGAACTGGCTGCGCAGGTCACTGTACAGCTCTCTGTTGAGACTTTGGTAGGTCATGTTAAATCGGTGGTCGAAGATGTACTGCGACACGAAGTTACAAGCCTGACGGTATTGTTCAGTCATCTGACGGAACAGCGTCTCTTGTTCGGGAGTAACATGTATACGAAGTTTTATTGTTTTAGTTAGGTTAGACATTTTTTCACCTGCCTTTCTAAAATTTATACTACTTCATTAAAATTATTATATCATAATTTTTTTGCTAAAAGTCTATTATTGATTATTGAAAGGAGGGGAGGTGCGGCTCCTCTCATGACTAAAGTCACGAGTCTCCGCCGCACCATGAAGATGAAAAAATGTGGTCGTCCTCC
Organism: Megasphaera elsdenii DSM 20460; assembly: GCF_003010495.1. Taxonomy (NCBI): domain Bacteria; kingdom Bacillati; phylum Bacillota; class Negativicutes; order Veillonellales; family Veillonellaceae; genus Megasphaera; species Megasphaera elsdenii. The sequence continues at coordinate 2,329,839 of NZ_CP027570.1, forward strand.
TAAAAAGGACAATCCCGAAGAAAATAAGGAAAAAATCATAGCTGCGGCCATAGCCCTTATCGAGGAACAAGGCGCGGACTGTATCACGGTGCGACGTGTCTGCGAGAAAGCGGATATTGCCACGGGAACATTTTATTATCACTTCCGTAATAAGGATGACCTGATGATGCACTTTGTGCGAGGGATCTCCTTCGAGACAGTCGAGCTTACGGCTCCACCCTCCGATATTGCAGGACGCATAGCAGAATTATATATGCTCCTTATCCGGCAGTACATGAACCTTGGCATAGCTTTTATGCGTAGTTTTTACACGCCGGACAATCAGGCACTCCACACCTATATGGGAGAAAAAGACGGGAAGTTTGCCGCTGGAACGGTCATGGCCAGATGCGAGCAGGAGTTTGTCAAGGCACAGGCAGAAGGCTGCATACAAAAAAATGCAGATATCCACCAAATGAGCGCGGATATCTGCACGATTGTAAAGGGCTGTATCTTCGAGTGGTGTCTCAGCGAGGGGAAAATGGATATAGAAGCGGCGGTTCAACGAATGCTAAAAGCATATATGGCATAGAAACCGATTGACATTGATATCATTCCTCAACCTCCGTGTCCCATCCCGGAACACCACCGTCATGCCACCATCCACGCCCACCGTCACATAATCCACCATCGCGCCCCACAGCCGCTCGTCGAACTCCGCCACAGGCTCCCCTTGCGCCTCAAGCGTCCTGATGAACCCCGCTCCCTAAAGGGACTAGCTTCGCGTCGCAACCGCTCGCCCTTGGCTGACCGCTCTGCGATAGCCTCCGTCACCTCGTCGAACCGTGCCTTGGCTTTCTCGTACCGCTCCACCAAGCCGTTGTAGCGTTTCTGGTACTCCCCTTGGTCTTGGACAATCCTTGCATTCTCGGCGCTGCAGTTCTGGGTCATCTCCACTAGCACCGCAAGCTCCTGCCCCCAGGAGGCTTTCTTTTGTTTTGCATACAATAATTATACCAGCAAAGAGGCCCTTCGGGGCCTCTTTTGCTAAAAAAAATGGGGCTGTAACAACTCTGCTGGCTGGACCTGGCGGATCCGCTTGGTCTTATCCCAACCCTTGTCGATCAGAAAAATGGCTACGCCCCGCTAATCTTCAGGCCGTGTCTCCTTGCGGATGAGGTCTAGTTTTTCCATGCACTTCAGCAGGCTAGTCACCGTCGATTTATCGATGATGCATTCGCGGCTGATATCCTTCTGACTGGCGCTATCATGGAACCACAAGTATTCCAGAGTCTTAGGCTGTCCCGGCATGAGCCCTTCCATTACTTCATAATCATAATCAGAATCGGGACCTGGCTGCGCAGAAGGACGTAGTTGCTGACGCTGCCTAGGAGGATTTTCTTTAATCCCGACAGGCCGCGGTTACCGATTGGGCATCAGCTTGAGCAGGACCTGATAGCCTTTTTCCTTTCATGCAGCATGTAGCATAGGTCATCATGCGTAGTCACTTTTCCTTTGTAATTTGTAGCACAAAGCGTGTAGTTTGCAGAGAGGCGACAGTGCCTTTTGGTTACTGCACGACGCGTTTCCGGCTCATCCACAGTCCGATAGCGATGACGGCGGCAGCCAAGAGGATTTGAAGGCTTATGGGAGCCCAGGAACCGGCCATTTGCTGCAACAGGGTCCCTAAGATTTTGTCGTGGCCGATCATTGAACGCGACATTCAATCTTCATACCAACCAAACAGCGTCTTCCCCGTTTCCAGCTGTTGGATTTACAGGATTCGCAGCGGGACGCCGATTATGGCGTCCCCTACGGCAATACAAGTCTACCATCCCCCACATGCGGGATTACTTCCTAACGGTTCTCCGCTACGGCTGCCGGCGCAGCTCCCCTGTTTTCATCGGCCAAAGACAGGCGTGCCAGGCGTTCGATGAAGAAGACGTGACGGTTGAAGAAATTGACGAAGCGGCCGACGAGCATGGCCGAAATGACGGTGCCGATGCCGAGGCCCGACAGGGTCCCCAGTCCGCCATAGAGGAAAGAAAGGATGACAGCCAGCGTGACCATCGTCGTATCAAAGGCCACTTTCGTCGAGCCCATGCGCCACTTGCCGACCTGCGCGATGGCTTTGACGGCACCGTCACCGGGCACCATCAAGACCTGCGACGCCGTTTCGATGCAGATGCCGAAACCCAGAACAGCACAGCCCAGGACGAGGAACAGTACCTGCAGCGGTAACGACAAGTGCTGGAGTCCCGCTAAGAGCGGCATATAGAGGTCGAGGGCATAACTGAAGATGACGTTGATGCCGACCTGAAGGATTTCCAAGGGCCTGAAATTGCGGCGCAGGAGCAGGAACTGTAGGACGATGAAGGCCATGTTCATGACAAAGGTCAGCTGTCCAAAAGTCCAGGGAAAATAGAAGCTGAGGACCAGGGGCACGCTGGAAATCGGCGACGTCCCCAGGCTGGCGGCCGTAATCAAGTCGATACCGAAAGCCGTCGTCAAAATACTGAGGATAAAAACAGGAATCCGGATTCGTTTATAATGCATCTGACGCATGTTTTAGTCCCCCCACTTCTTCTGATTGGCAATGATTTTATGAAAGGTCCGCATGAACTGCTGCTTTTCTTCTTCGGGAATCCCCTGCCACATGGCATCGTCCGTGGCGTAGATGACCTTGCGGATTTCCTTGGCCTTTTCCCAGCCCTTGTCGGTCAGGTAAATATTGATGCCCCGCTGGTCGTCAGGCCGCGTTTCCTTGCGGATGAGATCCAGCTTTTCCATGCGTTTCAGCAGGCTGGTCACCGTCGACTTGTCGATGATGCACTCGCGGCTGATATCCTTTTGGCTGGCGCCGTCATGGAACCACAGATATTCCAGTATCTTAGGCTGACCGGGCATGAGCCCTTCCCGCTTGATGCGGCGGCCGATTTCCCGGTTCGACCGGTGAAACCCTAACAACAGTAAAATATGCAACGCTTCTTCGTCCATGGCGATTCCCCTTTTAATTAGTTTTAATTCCAACTATATTCCTTATTATATCGCAAGAAGTAGAAAAGTCAACAGGGCGCCCCTTACGAGGGGCGCCCACTCCAGGACATGTACGATTTACCAACCACTTTGCTAGAAAAATCCTCCATATTCTGAGACGGGCTCGCCACGTGCGAGCCCCTACAAACTGCAAAATAACATCGGTCTGCAATCAATGAGCCGTTTCGGCAGCAGGCAGTTCGCTAGTGCAGTGCGGGCAGCGGGTTGCATCGTCCGCGATGGGCTGGCGGCAGAACGGGCAGAGCCGCGGTTCTGGAGCCGGTTCCGGTTTGGGCAGGAAGCGGTTCAGCTGTTTGAGGACCATGAAGATGGCAAAGGCGATAATCAGGAACTCAATGACCGTGTTGAGAAAGGAACCGTACGCAATGACAGGGATCCCGGTGGCTTTCGCTTCGGCCAGGGAATCGACGTGTTCTGTGCTCAAAGGGATGAAGAAGTCCGAAAAATCAATCCCGCCGAGGAGGACCCCAAATGGGGGCATAATAATGTTGTTGACCAGTGACGTGACGATTTTCCCAAAAGCTCCGCCGACGACGACACCGACTGCCATGTCCAGCACGTTCCCACGCATGGCAAATTCTTTGAATTCCTTGATGATGCCCATGTTTTCCACTCCTATCTGTGGTGTAAAAAATAAATTATAAAAAAATAGGGACTCGCATGATGGCAGAAACCGTCGTGCGAGTCCCTATTCATCATAGCGGAAAAAGGGCAAGCTGACAATGATTTTTTATTTTTGTTATATTTATTTAATAAAGCGACAGGAGCTGCGGCAACAGGCCTGATTCCTGTATGGCTTCGATACATTCCAGGATGCCGACGGCCAGGACGAACCAGAGGACGTCGCCGGCAGCGTGGCGGAAAACTTTCGGTTTGACTGTATATTCCTTAGGTTCATGGTAGAGCGACCATTTCGGGAAAAACCGAGGCACTTCCCGGATGTAGGCGCTGTACGGTTCCCCGAAGAGGCGGTGCAGCCGGGCTTCTTCCGTATGGATGACCGGGATGTACATGACGGCGAAGAGGAGGACCAGCAGCACCGTCAGGGTCAGCGATTCCGTGCACAGACCGACGCCGATGCCGCCGAGGAAGCTGAAGAAATACAACGGATTCCGGCAGACCGAGTACGGCCCTTCGCGGACCAGGACGTCATTCTTATAGCCGGCAATATACTGGGCGCACCACATGCGGCCTGCCATGGCGGCGCCGACGCAGAGACAGCCCACGAGGAATAAGATGCCCGAGATATACGGGGCCGTGACATCCAATTCCTTTTGCGAGAACATGAATAAAAATAAAAACAGAAGCCCAATGACTTGGGAAATACGGGTGCGGTAATGGTCCAGGAAATACATGGTGACTCCTCCTCTTGTCCTAATTGATAAGGCCAGTATAACGGTCATTTCTAACGAAAGATTAGGCAAAAGTTAAAGGAATCATAAAGATTTGTGAACAGACTGCGTATTCTTTGTAACAACTTTTATGATACAATAAAAGAAACGTCATTCGTCCATTTTTAAGGAGGCATCTGCCATGTTCAAAAAATTACTCATATTTACCCTCAGCGCCCTGCTCTGCTGCGGCGCGGCTGTCGCGGCCGACACGACGACCATGACCGACAAGGCCCGCCAGGCTGAAACACAGTCCCTGCCGTCGACGATCAAACATCTCGACCTGGTCCTGGTCCTCGATAAGAGCGGCTCCATGTATGGCCTGGAAAGCGATACTATCGGCGGCTACAACGCCATGATTGCCAAAGAAAAAGACCTCGACGTCGATACCAAGGTCACAACGGTCCTGTTCAACAATAAAGTCGATATCCTGACGGACCGCAGCAACATCAACAGCCTGTCGGACATGACGACCAAGGATTACCGCGTCGGCGGCTCGACGGCGCTCCTCGATGCCGTAGGCAACACGATTGCCAAGATATCAGACACGCCGGGCATTTCCGACAAGGACCACAAGGTCATCTTCGTCATCATCACGGATGGCTTGGAAAACGCCAGTACGGAATACTCTAAGGCGACGATCCAGAAAATGATTTCCGATAAAAAAGCCCAGGGCTGGGACTTCATTTTCCTCGGCGCCAATATCGACGCCGCTTCGGAAGCCCAGAACCTGGGTATCGATGCCGACCATGCCGTCAAGTATCGCAATACTTCGACGGGCGTCCAGAAGAACTTCGCCGCCATTGCCGCCTACACGCGCAGTGCCGTTCAGCAGCAAGACGACGACTCCTGGAAAGATAACATCGAAAAAGATAAGTAAGGCTTATTTCAAACCTGCCAATTTAGCCGGATCCATGGCTTTGTCGAACTGCTCTGCCGTGACCCACCCCGTCTTCAGGGCTGACTCTTTCAGGGTCAGCCCTTCTTTGGCTGCCTGTTTGGCAATGGTGCAGGCCTTGTCATAACCGACGAGAGGCACCAGGCCCGTGACCAGGATCAGCGAGTTGTAGAGGTTAGTCGTGATCCGTTCCTGATTCGGTTCGATGCCGACGACGCAGTGCTTGCGGAAGGAATCCATGCAGTCCGTCAGAAGGCGGATGGACTGGGTCAGGTTGTAGGCGATGACGGGCATGAAGACGTTCAATTCGAAATTGCCCTGGCTGGCGGCGATGCCCAAGGTGGCATCGTTGCCCATGACCTGGACGGCGACCATGGTGACGGCTTCGCACTGCGTCGGGTTGACTTTGCTCGGCATGATGGAGCTGCCCGGTTCGTTTTCAGGGATGCGGATTTCGCCGATGCCGCAACGCGGTCCCGACGAGAGCCAGCGGACGTCGTTGGCGATTTTCATCAGGTCGCAGGCCAGGGCCTTGAGCATGCCGTGGACGACGACGAGTTCATCTTTACTGGTCAGGGACTGGAATTTATTCGGTGCCGTGCGGAACGTCGTGCCCGTCAGTTCACTGACGATTTCTGCAAAGCGGACGTCGTAGCCCTTCGGGCAGTTGATGCCCGTGCCGACAGCCGTGCCGCCCATAGCCAGGTCGCGCAGAAAATCGACGCCCTGCGTGAGCATTTCCTTGTCGCGCTGAATCATGCGGGCCCAGCCGCTGAATTCCTGGCCCAGCGTCAAGGGCGTCGCGTCCTGCAAGTGGGTCCGGCCGATTTTGACGATGTCCTTGAAGGCTTCCTGTTTGGCCCGGAGTGCCTGGTAGAGGGCTTCCATGGCAGGGAACAGTTTCTGTTCGATGAGCAGGACGCCGACCATATGCAGGCCTGTCGGGAAGGTATCGTTCGAGCTCTGGGAATGATTGACGTGGTCATTGGGATGGACATTCAAGTCCTTGCCCTGGGCTTTTAAGATTTGTTTGGCCCGGTTGGCGACGACTTCGTTGACGTTCATGTTGAACTGCGTGCCGCTGCCGGTCATCCATACGGCCAGGGGGAAATTGCCATCGAGTTTGCCGGCCAGAATGTCATCGCAGGCCTGGATAATGGCATCGGCCCGGTCGCCGTCGACGACGCCCAATTCTTTGTTGGTCAAAGCAGCAGCTTTTTTCAGGTAAGCAAAGACGGTGACCATTTCGGCGGGAATCTTTTCCGTGCCAATCTTAAAATTCTCGAAACTGCGCTGTGTCTGGGCGCCCCAGAGTTTATCAGCTGGGACTTTGATTTCCCCCATCGAATCTCTTTCTATACGGTATTCCATGAAAACCTCCCATATAATCAAATTATATAAAACATAGCGGATTCAGGCGGGCGCCCTTTGGGTCGCCCTTACGTTATCCCCATGGGATTGGGCTGGAAGATGCGGCTGTCCATGAGTCGCAGGTCGTCGGCGATGAGCGGGCGAAATTCCATCTGGCCCAGGATGTCCCGTTCCAGGTCCATGCCCGGGGCGATTTCCGTCAGCATCAGGCCCTGCTGTGTCAGGCGGAAGACGGCCCGTTCAGTGACGACCAGGACGTGCTGGTCATGACTGGCCGCATAAGAGCCGGAAAAAGTGACCTGTTCGATGTCCGTCTTGAACTTCTGGTATTTCCCTTCATGGTCGATGACCAGGCGCCCGTCTTCGCAGTGTTCCCGCAGGCCGCCGGCCGTAAAGGTCCCCATGAGGATGAGTTTCTTCGTAGGCTGGGCCAGATCGATGAAGCCTCCTGGTCCGGTGACGCGGCCGTGGAATTTCGAGACATTGACATTGCCCATGGCGTCGATTTCCGCCAGGCCCAGGGCGCAGAGGTCGAGGCCGCCGCCGTGGCAGATGTCGAACATGTCGGCCATCTTCAGCTCGGCTTCGGCATTGACAGCCGCTCCCATATCGAGGCCCGACAAGGGGATGCCACCGATGATGCCCGAATCGGCAGCCAGGGTCAAGCTCGGCCCGAAGCCTTCTTCGGCGGCGACAGAACCGATGATTTCCGGGATACCGATTCCCAGGTTCATGACATCGCCCTTCTTCAGTTCCATGGCGGCCCGGCGGGCACAGATCTTGCGGTTGTCCAGGGGATGGGGCGGCAGGGACTGGATGGACTTGCGCCCTTCGCCGCTCAGTTCCGGCCGGTAGCCATGGGTCGAAAAGCTCTGGACGTGATACTTCGGCCGCGGTACGACGACGTAGTCGACGAGGAAATGGTGAATCTTCACGAGGCGCGAATCGAGGCTTCCCCGGGGCACGACGTCTTCGACCTGGACGACGACGATGCCGCCGGAATTATGCGTCGCTTCGGCCACTTCCAGCTGTTCACCGATCATGGCTTCGCGCTGGAGGGAAATGTTGCCGTCTTCATCGGCCAGGGAGCCGCGGATGAAGCAGACCTGGATGGGAAAGGCCGGATAATACAGGTATTCGCTGCCATCGATTTCCATCAAGCGGACGATGTCTTTCCCTTCGCGGACGGTCTTTTCATTGGCCTTGCTGCCGTCCCGGCGCGGGTCGGCCAGGGTATGCAGGCCGATGTCGGTCCAGACGCCCTTACGGCCGGCGGCAATAGCCCGGTACAGTTCCAGGAGCGTCCCAGCCGGGACCGTATAGGCCAGGCACTGGTCAGCTGCGACCTTATCGGATAATTTCTTTTCCATGCCAAAATGACTGGTAATGATTGTCCCAATGAGGCCGTCTGCAGCCAGTCGGTCACCGCCGCGCTGGCCGCCGTCGCCAGTACCGGCAATCTTGACCAAGGTCACGTTGCGGGGATGCCCTTCGTCGGCATAGCGGTCGTGGAGAGCCTTGAATAAACCATCAGGCGTACCGAAGCCGGCATGACCGCTGACAGCCAGGGTCATATCATCGCCGACGAGACGCGCCGCTTCGGCCGGCGTAATAAACTGTGTCATAACGACCTTCCTTTCGTGTGGTAGTAAAAAAGGCTGTCTGCGACAGCCTTTTTTGAGTTTGATGTTGGAATCACGCTATTTCAAGTGTTTCAATCCTTTGGCGCCGATGTCGCTGCGGACCTGCTGGCCGTCGAAGTGGATGCGTTTGACGTTATCATAAGCCTTTTCGATAGCACTCTTGAGGTCCGGAGCTACTGCCGTGACGCCGAGGACGCGGCCGCCGTTGGTGACGTACTGGTCGTCTTTCTTGGCCGTGCCGGAATGGAAGACCATGACGTCTTCTTTATCGACAGCGTCGAGGCCGCTGATGACATCGCCCTTATGGGACGAAGCGGGATAGCCGGCAGAAGCCATGATGACGCAGCAGGCAGCAGCGTCTTTCCAATGGACCATGTCAGCCGTCAGCGTGCCTTTGGCGCAGGCGTACATGATCTGTGCCAGGTCGCCGTCGAGGAGCGGCAAAACAGCCTGCGTTTCAGGGTCGCCGAAGCGGCAGTTGAATTCGACGACTTTCGGGCCGTCCGCCGTAATCATGAGGCCGGCGTAAAGGCAGCCCTGATAGGTAATGCCTTCCTGCTTCAGGCCGTCGACGACGGGTTTCAAGATCTTTTCTTCGACTTCCTTGCGGATTTCCGGCGTAACGACCGGTGCCGGAGCATACGCTCCCATGCCGCCCGTGTTGGGGCCTTCGTCGTTATCGAAGATACGCTTGTGGTCCTGAGCAGAAATCATGGGCACGATGGTCTTGCCGTCGACGAAAGCCAGGAGGCTCGCTTCTTCACCGACCATGCATTCTTCGATGACGATGCGGCCGCCGGAAGCGCCGAAGATATGGTCTTCCATCATGGCATTGACCGCTTCGATGGCTTCTGCTTCCGTCTGGGCGACGACGACGCCTTTGCCGGCAGCCAGGCCGTCGGCTTTGACGACGATGGGTGCGCCCTGTTCTTTAATATAGGCCTTGGCGGCATCGCCATCGGTAAAGGAAGCGTAGGCTGCCGTCGGGACATGGTATTTCTTCATGAGGTTCTTGGCGAAGACCTTCGACCCTTCCATCTGAGCAGCAGCCTTGTTGGGGCCAAAGACAGCCAGACCCTTGGACTGAGCCAGGTCGGCAAGGCCTTCGGTCAAGGGGACTTCCGGGCCGACGACGAGCATGTCGATGCCTTCTTTTTGGGCATAGTCCGTGATGGCGTCCAGGTCGGACAAGGCGATGTCGACGCACTGGGCGACTTCACTCATAGCGGCACTGCCAGGGATGGCGTAGAGTTTATCGACACTCGGGCTCTGGGCCAGTTTCCAGGCTAAAGTATGTTCGCGGCCGCCGCCGCCGATGACTGCTACCTTCATTATTTTGCAGCCCCCTTCTGAACCTGTTCCGCTAAGTATGCGGCAATGGCCGTATCATAGACAGCCGTATGATGGAAAGCTTCCTGAGCCAGTTCCAGGCGGTACTGGTCGGAAAATTCGCCGTCCTTCTGGAGGATGGAAATGATTTCGCCGTATTTAGCCGGATTGGTGACGATAGCAACGTATTTATTGTTCTTGGCCGAAGCACGGACCATGCAGGGGCCGCCGATGTCGATGTTTTCAATGGCTTCTGCCAGGGTGACATCCGGTTTGGCAATAGTCTGCTGGAACGGATAGAGGTTGACGACGACCAGGTCGATCGGCTTGATGTCGTGTTCTTTCATGGCCTTGACGTGTTCCGGATTGTCGCGGACCGCCAGGATAGCGCCATGGATTTTCGGATTCAGCGTCTTGACGCGGCCGTCCATCATTTCCGGGAAACCCGTGACGTCCTGAACGGCGATGACCGGTACGCCTGCTTCTTTCAGAGTCCGCATGGTGCCGCCGGTGGAGATGATTTCGATGCCGAGGTCTGCCAGGGCTTTGCCCAGTTCGACGACGCCCGTCTTATCAGATACACTAATGAGTGCGCGTTTTACTTTCATGGAAAATTCCTCCTATTCCCTATTCCTGAGTCCCTTTGACGACATTGCCGTCGATAGTCAATTTATCATCGCAAAAGAGTGCTGCCGCTCTGACGTAGGTCGGATGTTCCTTGGTGAGGATCCGGGCAGCCAGCGTATCTTCCGTATCGTCTTCGTAGACCGGTACGGCCGACTGCAAGATGATCGGGCCGGCGTCCATGTCGGGTACGACGAAATGGACCGTGCAGCCAGCGATCTTGACGCCGGCTTCGACGGCCTGGCGCTGGGCGTGAAGACCTCGGAACGACGGCAACAGGGCCGGATGGATATTGAGCATCTTGTGTTCATAATGGGAAATGAAATCACCGCTCAAGAGGCGCATGAAGCCGGCCAGGCAGATGACGTCGGCCTGATACGGTTCGATGGCGTCGAGGATGTATTTTTCAAAAGCTTCTTTCGAGTCGAAGGATTTGCGGTCAGCCAGAATGACCGGTACGCCCCATTCCTTAGCCCGGTCCATGACCGGTGCGCCTGGGATATCGCAGACCAGGGCCTTGATTTCCGCATTGATCTTGCCATCTTCGACGGCATCGTGGAGGGCGATGGCATTGGAGCCGCGGCCCGATGCGAAAATGACCATTTTCTTCTTAGTCATGGAATACGCCTCCCCGCAAGGTTACGGGTACGTCGGAATCGACGACTTTGCCGATGACATAGGCCTTTTCATCGCGGTCTGCCAGATTCTTGAGGACGGCATCTGCGTCTTTTTCATCGACGATCATGATCATGCCGATGCCCATGTTGAAGGTACGGTACATTTCCTTGGCATCGACGTTGCCCCACTTCTGGAGGAGCCCGAAAATCGGCAGCTGCGGCCACGACGTGACGTCGATGTCGACGCCGACGCCTTTCGGCAGGACGCGGGGGATGTTTTCATAGAAGCCGCCGCCTGTGATGTGGACCATGCCCTTGACGGTGAAGTTCTTGATAATCGGCAGGCACGGACGCGGATAGAGACGGGTCGGCGTGAGCAGGCATTCACCGATGGTCATGCCCAGTTCGTCGACGTACTGGTCGAGCTTCATGTTCTGCCGTTCGAGGACGATCTTGCGGACCAGGGAGAAGCCGTTGGAGTGGACCCCAGTCGAAGGCAGGCCGATGAGGACGTCGCCGGCTTTGATGTTTTCACCGGTAATGACCTTGTCGCGGTCGACGATGCCGACGCCGAAGCCAGCCAGGTCATAGTCGTCTTTGGCATAGAAACCGGCCATTTCAGCCGTTTCGCCGCCGAGGAGAGCGCAGCCCGATTCCTGGCAGGCATTAGCAACGCCTTTGACGATAGTTGCAACCTGTACCGGGTCGAGCTTGCCGACAGCGATGTAGTCCAGGAAAAAGAGCGGTTCTGCGCCCTGGACGAGGACATCATTGATGGACATAGCGACGCAGTCCTGGCCGACTGTATCGTGCTTGCCCATCATGATGGCCAGGCGCAGCTTGGTGCCGACACCGTCGGTGCCGCTGACCAGGATGGGTTTCTTGATGTCGCTGTTCATCAGGGAAAAGAGACCGCCGAAACCGCCCAGGTCGCCGAGGACTTCCGGACGGTACGTGGCTTTGACCGAATCTTTCATCAATTCTACGGCTTTGTTGCCAGCATCGATGTCGACACCGGCATCAGCATAAGTCAATCCTTTATTTGTGTTCGAGAGCATATTTTTCTCCTTCCTCATTGGCCTGCGGAGTTTCCGTAGGATAGTCGTTGTTGAAGCAAGCTAAGCACATATCTTCCTTGGGGATATGTTCGACAGCCCGGTTAAGGCCATCGATGGAAATGAAATGGAGTTTGTCGACGCCGATGTACTTCTGGATCTGTTCGACACTGAACGTCGAAGCGATGAGTTCCTTGCGGACCGACGTGTCGATACCGTAGAAGCAGGGGTATTTGATAGGCGGTGCCGATACGCACATGTAGACTTCCTTGGCGCCGGCTTCGCGCAGGAGCTTGCAGATGATGCCGCTCGTCGTGCCGCGGACGATGGAGTCGTCGACCATGACGATCCGCTTGCCCTTGACGACGGACTTGACGACGTTCAATTTCATGCGGACTGCCAGTTCACGCTGTTTCTGGTTCGGCTTGATGAAGGTACGGCCCATGTAGCGGTTCTTGATGAGGCCGTGCTTGAAGGGGATGCCTGAAGCCTGGGCATAGCCGATGGCCGCCGTGTTGCCGCTGTCCGGGACGGAAATGACGATATCCGCATCATACTGCGTTTCGTTCCACATTTCCCGGCCCATGTTCAGGCGAGCCTGATAGACATCCTGGCCGTCGATGACACTGTCCGGACGGGCGAAGTAAATGTATTCGAAGGAACAGACCTGCTTGCGCGGTGCCTTGGCAAAAATCGACGATTTGACGCCTTTTTCGTTGATCTGGACAAATTCGCCAGGCTGTACGTCGCGGACAAACTTGGCACCGATGGCGTCGAGGGCACACGTTTCCGAAGCCAGGACCCAGCCGCCTTCATCGGTACGGCCGATGCAGAGCGGGCGGAAACCGTAGGGGTCGCGGACGCCGTAGAGCGTATCTTTCGTCATGAGTACCAGCGAGTACGCCCCCTGGATGCGGTTCATGCTTTCCATGATGCGTTCTTCGATGGTGTCTTTCTGGCTGCGGCTGATGAGGTTGACGATGATTTCACTGTCCATGGTCGTCTGGAACGTCGCGCCGCCGCGGTCCAGTTCTTCCCGCAGGACCCGCGTATTGGTCAGGTTGCCGTTGTGCGCCAGGGCCAGCTGTCCCATGGGCGTGTATACGGCCAGGGGCTGGATGTTGCGGGGATTATTGGAGCCTGTCGTCGAATAGCGGACGTGGCCGATACCGACAGGGCCGCCTTCTTCGTCAGGTACGCCGTTGGCGAAGACCGTGCTGATGAGGCCCATGCCGCGGAACGTATGGATATCCTGGCCGTCAGTCAGGGCGATGCCGCCGCTTTCCTGGCCACGATGCTGTAATGCGAACAACCCCCAGTAGATATAGCGGGGAATATCGAGGTGTTTATCGTAAATACCTAAGACACCACATTCTTCATGCTGCTTATCCCAAATCGGATCGTAAAACATGAATTAAACCTCCTGTTATAACGAAAAATAGTCTGTACATGCCCTTAGAGGGACTTTACGGTTTCTTGCAATTTCTGGTTCTTTTCCATGACTTCTTTAGCCATGTTTTCGCGGTATGCCTTGTATTTCTTAGCTAATCCGGCATCGCTGGCAGCGCCGATCTGTACAGCCAGGAGCGCTCCGTTCTTGGCACCGTTGATGGCGACGGTGGCAACGGGAATACCCGACGGCATCTGGACGATGGCCAGCAGCGCATCCATGCCCTGGAGGCTGCCGCTTTCCAAGGGGACACCGATGACGGGCAGCGTCGTATAGCTGGCAACGACACCGGGCAGATGAGCGGCCATGCCGGCACCGACGACAAAGGCACTGATGCCCCGTTCTTCGGCTGTCGAAACGAATTCCCGGACAGCTGCCGGCGTGCGGTGGGCCGACGCTAACAAGACTTCATATTCAACACCAAATTCTTTAAAAATAGCAATCGCTTTTTTCATAACGGGAAAATCAGAATCGCTTCCCATGATCAAACCGACCTTCAACAGAGACCCCTCCTTAGAAAAACAAAACCCAAAAGTGACGCAGTATCACCTTTGGGTTTTCAGTTAGACACACGGAGACTGTTTACAAACGGCAAAGAACCTGTCCATAAACGTCTTGTCATAGTGCATCTCCTTATTGATTGAAAGATTATCAAACACACTTTGATTCTATCAAAAACCTACGAGGCTGTCAATGAAATTTGCCCGTTCCCTCACAGTTTGTACACGGATAACGCCGACTATGGTACAATGGGAGGAGATTACCCACACGGAGGGATAGATTATGGAATTAAATGACCAGCAGCAGCAAGTCGTCCGCGACCTGTCGCAGCCCATCCTGCTCAACGCCCCGGCCGGCACGGGCAAGACCCGTGTCCTGGCCTGCCGGGTCGCCCATATCCTGGAAACGAAGGCCGCTGAAGGCGCGCAGATACTCTGTCTGACCTTCACCAACCGGGCCTGCAAGGAGCTGAAGGAACGCATCGTCGCTACGGCCCACGAAAAGGGCCTGGACGTCGTCGTCAAGACGATCCACAGTTTCTGTTACAGCCTCATCAAAGAGGAAACAAAGCGCCAGAGCGACTGTTATAATGATTTTCTCCTCTACGATGACGAAGACTGCCGGCAGCTCATCGACAACCTCCCGGCGGCGGCGGCGGCACCGGGCAATGACACCCAGGCCCTGCAGAACTATATCGAATTTGCCAAGAAACAGCGCGTCCTCCCGGACCTCCACGATTTCACGGCGCCGAAAGAACCCCTCCAGGCCTGGCTCCATGACCACGGCGACGACCTCGTCCGGCAATACGATGCCGTCCTGGCCGACAACCACGCCGTCGATTTCACGGACCTCATCACCGGCGCCTATGACTTCCTCACAGACAAAGCCTGCTGCCAGCGCTGGCGGGACCGGTTCCGCTTCATCGCCGTCGATGAAATGCAGGACACGAGCGAAGTCGAATACGCCGTCATCAGCCGCCTCTTCCCCGGCCGCAACGTCCTCCTCTGCGGCGATTACTTCCAGACCATTTACGAATGGCGCGGCTCCTATCCGGAATACATCCTGGAACAATTCCGCAAGACCTATCATCCCCGGGAAATCACCTTTACGACCAACTACCGGGCTACGCAGCTCCTCTTGAAAGCTGCCGAAGGCTGCCTGAACCGTCTCTTCGGCCAAGTGACGGTCCACCACATCTATCCCCAGCCCGGCCAGGCCGCAGCCGCCGTTCCCGGTGACCCCATCGTCGTCCATAAGGCGGACAACTTCATCGGCGAAAGCCGCTGGATCTTCCAGGAACTGATGCGCCTGCCGCAGCAGGAACGACTGAAAGCCTGCGTCCTCGTCCGTGGCAACCGCCAGGCCCAGCAGCTCTGGACGGGCATCAACGCCCACAACCAGCACTATCCGCCGGAAGACCAGCTGCCCGTGACCTGTATCGACCAGTTCCACCTGTTCAAGCGCCAGGAATGTAAAGACGTCCTGGCCTACCTGAGGCTGCTCCTGAACAAGCACGATAACCTGAGCCTGAAGCGGATTTTATTGCGCTTCGTCCCCCGCATCGGCCGGCGAACCGTAGAGACCATCGAAAGCGAATCCTACCGCCGCCTGGGCCTTCGGCTCTGCGACTTCATCGACCCCATTTCCCAGGAAACGGGCGACCCTTACGGGCTCCTGCTATCAGCCCTGGATGAAGGCCGGATCGTCGTCTTCGACGTCGAAAGCACCGGCACCGACACGACGAGGGATGAAATCATCCAGATTGCCGCCGTCCGCCTCGATGCCCAGGGCCAGGTCGCGGACACCTTCAACACCTATGTCCGTGCCAGCCGGCCTGTCGGGGCTTCCTTCTACGTCCACCACATCAGCGACGAAACCCTGGAGGCCCAGGGGATGGAACCGCGCCAGGCTCTGACGGCCTTCCTGGACTTTGCCAAAGACGCCGTCATCGTCGGCCACAACGTCACGTATGACCTGTCCATCCTGCACAGCGAGCTCCAGCGCCTAGGCATGGGCGAAAGCGGCGATTTCCCCTATTACGACACGCTGGACATCTACCGCCGCTTCTATCCCAACCTCATCAACCACAAACTGGCCACGCTCAGTGAAACCTTCCCCATCGACCATCAGCCATCGCACGACGCCTTCGACGACATCCTGGCCACGGCCGGCCTCCTATGCTATGCCGTAACGAAACAGATCCGCCCGGCTACGACGGCCCGCCGTTCGTCCCTGGCCATCTACCTGCCTCTCTTCGCCCCGTTCAGCCGTGACATAGCCCGTTTCCGCCGACAGTCCTATCAGGACCGGCCCATAGACCTCATCGCCGCCGTCATGAACGAAGGCGGCGTCAAGGCCTGGTACGAAAGCCATCGCGACCCCAGCGATGCGGCCCAGCACATCGACAGGCTGGAAAATGTCCGCAAGCTCTACCGCATCGCCAAAGAAACAGACGACCCGGGCCAGGACCCGCGCGACGCCCTGGCAGAATTTCTCAAGCTGACCGCCCTGTCCAACAGCGAACTGGACAGCATGCTGGCCAAGGACCCGAAAATTCCCATCATCACCATCCATCAGGCCAAGGGCCTGGAATTCGATTACGTCTTCCTGGCCCATCTGGAAGACCGGGTCTTCCCGACCTTCTGGTCCGTAAAGAAAGGGAATATAGAAGAAGAAAAACGCCTCTTTTATGTCGCCATTACGCGGGCCAAAAAGAGGCTGTATCTGATCTGGCACGAAGGGAACGGCAATCAGCGCTATGCGCCGAGCCGCTTCCTCCAGAGCCTGGATTCCCAATATATCGAAGTTAGATGAGGCCGGCTATGCCTAAGACCAGGCCTAAGACGCCGGACCCGATGAGGACCTTGATGACGCCGATCTTGCGGCGCGTGGCTGCAATGGCCAGGATGAGTATGGCCAGACCGCCGAGACTGAAGGCCGACCAGTCGTCGGGCAGGGTTTCCGTATTCCACAGGGCCAGGAGGATGAAGCTCAGGCTGGCGACGCAGATGAGGGCGACCACTGCCGGCCGCAGGCCATTGAGGATGCCCCGGATTGGACCGATGTCGCCATACTTGAGGAAGACGCGTGCTAAAATAATCCCCAAGAAGAACGACGGCGTGACGAAGCCCAGGGTGGCTGCAACAGCCCCGCCCAGCCCGGCGATCTTGGTGCCGACAAAGGTAGCGGCATTGATGCCGATCGGTCCCGGAGTCATCTGAGAAATGGTGAATATATCGACAAATTCGCTCATAGAGAGCCAATGGAAGGTATCGACGACACTGGCCTGGATCAGCGGCATGGAAGCATAACCGCCGCCGACGCAGAAGGCCCCGACTTTACAGAATTCCCAAAAAAGCAACAAATATATCATAATAAGTCCCTCCCCTTAGTCGTACTTCTTATCGCGCATGAAGGCGAAGCCGATGATGCCGTCAATGATGATGAGCACCATGATATTGACATCGAAGCACAAGTTGGCAATGAACGTCGCCACGATGATGGCCAGGGGCAGGAGCAATCTCTTCTTGCCCTGCTTGATGAGGAGGTCGATGCCGACGTTGACGATGAGCGCCGTCGCCCCGCACTGCATGCCGCGGAGGATCATCTTGATATATAAGTTCTGGATAAAGAAATCATAGCAGTATGAAATGATCGACAGCGTAATCAGACAGGGCAGCACCGTAGCCACCAGAGCGACCAGCGTCCCCAGGACCCCAGCCATGCGATAGCCCAGGATGACGGCACTGTTGACGGCGATGACGCCTGGCATGGACTGGGCAATGGCTACCATGTCGAGGGTATCCTTGTCGTCGATCCAATGGTATTCATCGACGTATTTCCCTTTCAGCAGGGGAATAATGACGAAGCCTCCGCCGACGGTGAAGGCACTGATTAAAAAGGTCGATTTGAACAGGGTCCAAAAGAAATGGGCATCCCGTTTCGGTGTCACAATTTCGTTCATCGTGTATCATTCCTTTCCGGATAGGTATCTTTTCTATGGTCTTAGTATAACACGTCTTTTACTATATTGAAAATATTTGTACAATTGATATAATATATGTAAATCATATGTCAAGGAGGCATGGGTATGGATATCCGTCAACTCACTTATTTCATGGTCATCGCCGAAGAAGGCCAGATCACAGCCGCCGCCCGGCGCCTTCACATGGCCCAGCCGCCGCTGAGCCAGCAGATGAAGGCCCTGGAAGAAGAACTGGGCGTCCAGCTCCTGCAGCGGGAGCCGCGCAGCGTCACCTTGACCGACGCCGGCGAAATCCTCTACCGCCGGGCCCGGCAGATCGTCACCCTCACCGACTCGACGCGCCGGGAAATCGCCGATTTCAAGAACGGCCTGCGCGGCACCTTGTCCATCGGGACTGTATCGTCATCGGGCAGCGTCATCCTCCAGCCAGCCCTCCGCCAGTTCCACGACGACCATCGCGGAATCCGCTTCGAAATCTACGACGGCAACACCTTCCGCGTCCTGGACATGCTGCGCAAGGGCCTCATCGAAATCGGCATCGTCCGCACGCCCTTTAAGCAGGACGCCTTCGACTGCACTCTGCTGCCGGAAGAACCGATGGTCCTGGCCTATACCGAGTCCCTGGCCGACCCCAATCCGGGCCAGCCGTCGATGACTATAGAACAACTGCAGGGCCTGCCGCTCATCCTCTACCGCCGCTTCGACCAGCTCTTCCATGACGTCTGCGAAGCCCACAACCTCACACCGAACCTCCTCTGCCGCAACGACGACGCCCGGACGACCCTGCTCTGGGCCGAAACCGGCCTGGGCTACGCCGTCGTCCCGGCATCGGCCATCTCACCGGCCAGTCGGCCCCAGCTCAAGACAAAAGCCATCGACGAACCGCGCCTGCGCACCCAATTAGCCGTCATCACCCCAAAACACCGCTACCTGTCCAGCATAGCCCGCCAGTTCATCGATGCCTTGACCGGTCATGGGGCCTGATGGCCCCGCCGTTCTCAGGTCGCAGGCCGCCGTTCGCCTCAGAGCTCATATGCCGCTACGCGAAAACAAACTCAAATTGACTACATCGCCTCGTAGCCCCCTCAGCTCGTAAAAATGCCCCGTCCAGGGCCTTCGTAGGGGACGGCTAAAAGTCGTCCCGCGTGAATCCTGTGCACAGCCAAAATTTATGACGGACGACGCCTGATTGTAATATAATCATACGTACCCGTAGCAGATAGATGCCATGGCTAAAAAAACGTTGACAAACTATTTCATTTCTTGTATAATATTTTTTGTTGGCGGGGCATAGCGCAGTTTGGTAGCGCACCTGGCTTGGGACCAGGGGGTCGCAGGTTCAAATCCTGCTGCTCCGACCATTACCGACAAATGCGGGTGTAGCTCAGTGGTAGAGCGCCAGCCTTCCAAGCTGGTTATGTGGGTTCGATTCCCATCACCCGCTCCATTTTTTGAGACTCAGTAGCTCAGCTGGATAGAGCAACAGCCTTCTAAGCTGTGGGTCTAGGGTTCGAATCCCTACTGGGTCACCACTTACTTGCGCCTATAGCTCAGGGGATAGAGCACCGGTCTCCGGAACCGGGTGCGAAGGTTCGAATCCTTCTAGGCGCACCAAAAAAATAAAAAGAAGTTGTCGCATTAAGCTAAAATGCTTAATGTGACAACTTCTTTTTATTTTACAGTGAAAAGTTTGATTTTCTTCTTTTTAAGAACGAACATCGGCCTGTTCCCCCTATTTTTCACGGCTTCCAGAAAAATCGTGATTCGCATGAGCTTCAACATGCCCTTTATCAATATGATACTGGATCACGTCCGTCAGCAAAACTATGACATCGCTATCGAAAGCACCTATGAATTATCAAATGAACGGGAAATCCATGACGAACTCATCAAACAGGCTGTCGCCAATTCCAAACGTCGGGCAGAAGCCATCGCAGCCACAGTAGGAAAAAAATCATTGGCATCAAATCGGTATCTATGAATAACTATAGCGAAGATTCAATTCGTTACTGTAATATGCTGGCACCTGATTCGCTGAATTTTGAAAAACCTAAATCCTTAGACCTCTCTAATCAGCTAGCTGCCAATTCAACGACAGAAAGTGAATCTGTCGACGTTGAATGGATTATTGATTGAAACGCATAAAAGATTAAAAGCGCTGTCGTAGAAGACAGCGCTTTTTAATGTATATTTTCACTTATCTTTAACTTGTGGCAGCTGTGAAACTAAAATCTGTAAAGATATGACGTTTTTATTTTTTTGTTCAACAGCTCCTATAAACAATTGCGCTACATTATACATAGCCTGAACGTTTTTTCTTCGCGCTTCTGATAACGTGTTTTGAAACAGTAACTTTTCGGGTGAAATCGGGTCGACATAAATCGCCTCCTTCGAGGCTCGTCTCCCATGTGTATGATGAGTAACTGCATTTATTCTGTGTAAAAAAGAGACACCGTCTCTTATCTCTCTGTTCATCATCCTCGTCTTTTTTCAAAAATTCGATATGGTGCGGAGTATCCATCCAGCCTTTGGGATGCTTATTTCTCATCAGCTTCTCACCTCACTGAATTTTTGGTAGTTAGCTTACTTCTCTGCTACCATCCCACCTTTTTGCTTTGGAATAGAATATTGGCAATCGCTTGGCGCTTCATAGGACTTACCTTCCTTATTATAGGTCAGGTTGAACACCATGTCGGTCAGCCATTTCTTGAAGGATGGATTGTCCTGGAATTGTTTGAAAAGTTCCATATTATCTGCCATGATAGAGAAAATGACCTGCTGCAAGGCCCGTTCGCCCTCAGTCCGGGCTTCCTGTTCATCAGAGTTCTTCATAGCATTGCGGTACTTCTCATCGTGGGAAACCATGACTGGGATACGCAGAAGCTGTTGTTGTACGTTATCGGCATCGTTCCATTGGATATTCCCGAACATGTCATTGAATTCTGAAATAATCTGCGATAAGGGGTCCATTTCCGGTTCCACTATGTGGCCAACCTTCCCTGTCGGCACAGGGTCGATTTCAGCATCTTCATCTTCCAGTTTGATGGCTACGGCTTCCCGTGCCTCGTTCCGATAACTGTCCAGGTCCACAGCGGACAAGATACCCTCTGACAGGTCATCAGTCTGAGGCGATGGCAGTTTGGGAATCAGCAGGTTCAGGAAAATAGATAATTTTTCCCACGCTGCATTGCCATATGGAAGAATAGACCCCAGGAAACCATAGGTCCGCACAAAAGCCTTGGCAGCACTCTTAAACTGAATCTGGTCGTCCGTTTCCAGCTGATTATAAAGGGCCACACATGGATCAAGAAGCGGATCCAACCGGTCCCGTTCCCCGCCGTTCAGAAACAGGTCCACTACTTTATCTACGTCGCTGTGGTCATAGACCTGATAACCTTCCATCAGGGAAATCAGGTCGTAGAGCTTATTGGGGTCCGTTTCCCCAGACAGAATCGTCGTCCGGTAGAATCGAGAAAAGGCTTTTTCGATGGTTTCCGCCTTGTTGGCAAAATCCAACACATAGACTTCATCCTTGCCCGGCGCCGCCCGATTCAGCCGGGACAGGGTCTGGACGGCCGCAATGTCCGAAAGGGGTTTGTCTACATACATAGTCTGGAGCAGCGGTTCGTCAAAGCCCGTCTGGAACATGTCGGCCACGACCAGCAGCCGGTACGGGTCCTTCTTGAATTTCTGGGGAATCTTGGCGTCTGGGAAGCCATTCATCTCGGCCGAAGTCAATACTGGTTCCTGGCCGTGATAGCTACATTCCCCGGAAAAAGCGATGATAGCCTTATAAGGGCTGTGCCGGTCGGCAAGACACTGGGTAACGGCATAGTACGTTTCAATGCAACGGGGAATACTGGCCGTCACCACCATGGCGCGAGATTGGCCGCCCAGTTTCTTCCTGGCAATAATCTGTTCGTGGAAATGATCGACCATCATCGCCGCTTTCTTGGCAATGACATCGGGATTCCCTTCGACAAAGGAGCGCAGTTTCTTCTGAGCCCGCTTCTTGTCAAACATGGGATCGTCTTCCACCTTTTTGGCAATCTTATACCAACTGTCGATGGTCACGTAATTCTTCAGCACATCCAGGATGAAGCCTTCCTGAATGGCTTGTTTCATAGTATAGACATGGAAGGGCCGGTGTTTAATTTTGCCGTCTTCTTCATAAGGCGTGCCAAATACCTCTTCCGTTTTATTTTTTGGGGTGGCCGTAAAGGCAAAATAGCTGGCCGTTTTTACCAGTTTCCGTCCCTCTACCATGGCGTTGATTTTGTCTTCATTATCCAGTTCGCTGTCCGAAGCCATCCCGGAAAGGGCCAGATTCATACTGGCTGCGTTCCGCCCGCTCTGTCCCGAATGGGCTTCGTCGATGATGATAGCAAAGGTATGGTTCATGTGTTCCTGGCCGATTTCCTGGGAAATATAAGGGAACTTCTCGACTGTCGTCACAATGATCCGTTTGCCATCCTGGATAGCCTTTTTCAAGTCACCCGAATGACGAGCCCATACGACGGTATTCTTTACCTGCATGAACTGTTTAATCGTATCCCGGATCTGCTTGTCCAGAATCCGCCGGTCCGTTACGACGATGACCGAATCAATCATAGGCCGTCCATCCCGTTCCAGTCCAATCAGCTGATGGGCCAGCCAGGCAATGGAATTGGATTTGCCCGACCCGGCGCTGTGCTGGATGAGATAGCGTTTTCCCACACCGTACTGCCTGATATCGGCCAGGAGTTTTTCTACACAATCCAACTGATGATAGCGCGGCCAGATCTGTTTGACCGATTTCTTCCGGGTTTCCGGATTTTCCTCGACGACGACCTGGGCATAATTCTCGATGATACGGGACAGTTTCTTCTTCGTCAGGATATCTTTCCACAAGTAGTCCGTCATGATGCCTTCAGGGTTGGGAGGATTCCCGGCCCCATCGTGGTACCCTTTATTGAAAGGCAGGAACCAGCTGGCCTTTCCGCAAAGTTTCGTACAGAACTGAACCGTCTGATCATCTACGGCAAAATGTACGATACAGCGCTTGAAGGAAAACAGCAGTTCCCTGGGATTGCGGTCTTTTTTATACTGTTCCACAGCATCGGCTGTTGTCTGTCCCGTGAAATGATTTTTCAGCTCTATGGTAATGACGGGCAGACCGTTGATGAACAGGCAGAGGTCCAGTGCCAGTTTCGACGCATCGATAGCATAGCGCAACTGTCGGGTAACGCTGAAAATATTCTGGTCAAACAGCCGCTTCGCCTGCTCATTGTTTTCTGTCGGCGTGAAATAGAACAAAATCAGGTCAGCCGGATAGGCTTTGATGCCATTGCGCAGCACGTCGATAATGCCGCGCCGGGTGATTTCTCCAGAAAGGCGGTTCAAAAACTGCCGCTTCTTCTGGTCACTCTGGTTGACGCCGAGCTTTGCCATCTCTTTGGGTTGAGTATCATTCAAAAAGCGAAAGAGCCGGGTTTCATCGATGGCATATTCTTTGTTGTAGTCTTCATTGGTGCCCTGCTGGTAACCATTCTGATCTACCAGCCAGTTCACGATGAGCGTTTCAAAACCCTTTTCCGTTTTATCCGTAAAAGCCATCGTCAGTCCTCCTCTCCAGGGATTCCTGTTTCTTCGTCATTGTCTTCCCCATCATCAGCCGTCAAGTCGTCCACGTGTTCGTAAGCAGGAACAGGGATATTCCGGACATCGATTTTGCCGGTGACCACGTCAGAGATGATGGTGGAGCATAACTCTTTTAAAAATTCAAGCTGTTTATGTTTTGTGCATATCAGTCTATTTATCTGACTTGTCTTAAGACAAATGTAATCAATAATTTTATACTGTATAGCAATAGATGGCAAACCAATAACAAAATTTCTTATAAAATCAGCAGGAACTCTTTTTTGACCTGCTGACCCAGTCATTTGCCCTTCTCCGAGACTCCTGAAAATTTTAGTCATCGTAATATAGTACAGATATTTAGGCAGAACATCGTTTCCTGCTCTTAAATTAAAAAGTTCTGTTGTCCCATATCCTATATCTGATTCTAGTTCATCAAGGCAAGCACCCTTGCCATTTTCAAAGCATGGTGTAATTTTAGCAACAATAACATCATTTTTAGCAAATGATGAAAACCCTGTTCTTACTTTTGCAATTGGCTGTTTGATTGAGCAATCAATTTTACCATTTTCTGAAATATTTTCCATTGGTAAGAAAACCACTTTATCTTGATCCGTGTGCTTCTTTAATTGATTACTAATCGACGCACCAACCTTACATATCCTCTTAATTTTTATAACCTTCCATGTTGCGGGGATTTTCGGTAGATAGTAAACATCGGTTTTCTTCATAACTACATTCGAGTCAATTCCTTGAAGGATAGCAGAATTAATAATTTCTGCTTTCAATTCCTCCAGCTCCTGTATTTCCTTCCGCCGAATTCCAATCAGCTTGTTAATCTCCGAAACCTTCCAGTCCAGGAAGCGCACAATCTGGTCCTGCTCGGCACGAGGAGGGACGGGAAACAGAATGGTTCTCATTTCACTATAGCGAGTGGTCCACAAATCTGCAACAATCCCTCTGCCATTCCTGTAATACTCTTCAGAAAATCTATAATTACGAAGCAAATAATGAATATATTCACTATTTAATTCATTGCTTGGAGTCAAAACAATATTGATAAGAGAAACCGACCCATCCAATCTTGATACGCCACAGGATCCTTTTCTGTCTGAACGACTATTAATAACAAAATCTCCTTTCTTTACGAGTTTTCGGTTATCGCTATCATTGGACTTGGCTGCATGTTCAAGCTGTGGAAGTATCCCCTTCTTTGTCACTGATAACGGCTTATAATCCTTATCTGAAACCTTTTTCTTGCGTTCAGTAAACAACGCATTTATCTTCTGAAGTTTCCAATGTGCTGGTATCTGGGGAATCCACGTGACATTAGTATTCATCACATTGCTATATTTCTTCATTACTCCAGCCCCCTGACGATGTCATCCATAACGCCTTCTGATTCTTTTTCCAGTTCTGCCAGGGACGCCAGGATGTCTTTCATATCCCGCAGTTTTACGGGCTTGTAGAAGTATTTAGTAAAGCTGATTTCATAGCCGATTTTGGTCTTGTCTTCGTCTACATAGGCATCGGGCGCATAGGGCAGGACTTCTTTCTCGATGAAGGTATCAATTCCACCTTCATACTGGAACGGGATGTTTTCTGTATCCCGCAGTTCCGGATCCGCTTCCCCGGCGACTTCTTTCGCATCCGGGTCTGTTTCGGTAATATAAGGGCGGATTTTCTTCAGCTGTGTCTTCTTCAATTTAGTGGCTTTAGCAAAGGAATCCCAGTCGTCAAAAGGCGCCGTCTTGGCAGCTTCCTGTACGGCATCGCGCACGTCTAACAGCTCCATATATTTCTTGAACAGGACTTTCCCCTTTTCATCCTTTTCGGGAATCTCCCGTTCCGGGAACACCCGCAGGCGCAGGGGCCGGTCCACGGTGACATTCCAGTAGCCGAATTCACTGTTGTCGAAAATCTTACTGACGTCGCTTTCTTCCATGGCGAGGAAGAGGCGGATGATCTCTTTGCGTATATCCGGCGTGAATTCGCAGTTCTTGTTCCCCATGTTCTTGCGCAGGGGCGATTTCATCTGCGTCGCATCGATGAGCTGGATTTTGCCTTTCCGACGGGCTTCTTTCTTATTGGACAGGACCCAGATGTACGTGCCAATGCCCGTGTTGTAGAACATGTTATCCGGCAGGGCGATAATGGCTTCCACCAAGTCGCTTTCCATCAGATAGCGGCGGGCGTTGCTCTCACCGCTGCCGGCGTCACCAGTGAACAGAGACGAACCGTTATGGACTTCGATGATACGGCTGCCCAGTTCGGTATCGGTCTTCATCTTAGATACGTTATTGAGGAGGAATAAGAGCTGCCCGTCGCTGGTGCGGGGGATCATCTTCAGCAGGTCCCCGCCCGGCAGGTAGGTGTTGAAACGGGTATCGAGGATTTCATTTTTGCCTCCCAGCTTGTCGGCATCGGTCTTCCAACTCTTTCCATAAGGTGGATTGGAGAGCATGAAGTCGAATTGCCGCGACGGGTTCCCGTCCAGAGACAGGGTCGAGCCATAGGCAATGTGTTCGGCTTCCTCGCCGTCCCCTTTCAGCAGCATATCAGCCTTGCAGATGGCATAGGTTTCCGGGTTGATTTCCTGACCAAACAAGTGAATAGAAACTTTTTTCCCCTGTTTAGCCGCCAGTTTCAGGAGACGCGCCTGGGCCACTGTGAGCATCCCGCCGGTCCCGCAGGCTCCGTCATAGCAGGAATAAGTCGCATCTTTAATCTGGTCTTCTACAGGGTAGAAAGCCAAATCAGCCATGAGTTCGACGACATCGCGTGGCGTCCAGTGTTCCCCGGCTTCTTCGTTGTTTTCTTCATTGAAACGGCGGATGAGTTCCTCGAAAATGGTCCCCATGCCATGATTATCCAGTCCAGGTAACTTTACAATCTTCTTTTCTTCATCTTTATACACCGGCTTAGGGCTCAAGTTAATATCAGACGACGTGAATTTCTCAATGACGGCTCCTAAAATATCGGCATCAACCATGGTCCGGATCTGGTCACGGAACTTGAATTTATCGAGGATTTCCTGAACGTTCGGAGAGAAACCGTCGAGATAGGCCTTAAAATCCGCTTCTAAGGTCTGTTTCTTCCCCCGGCTGGTCAGGTCCTTCAACAGGAAAGGCGAAGCATTACAAAAAGCCTGCCCCGCTGCATTACACAGTGCCGGCCACTGGTTGTCGATGTGCGCCGCATCCAGCTGCTTTTTCATGGTGAGCACGGTTTTCTTGGTTCCTTCCAGCATAGCGTCGAGACGGCGGATGACCGTCATGGGCAGGATAACGTCCCGGTACTTGCCCCGCACGTATACATCCCGCAGGCAGTCGTCTGCGATGCCCCATATAAAACTGACGATCGAATTATATTCCTGATTATCCATTCCATTTCCTCCATCCCGCCATCTTTCCAGCGGCCATTTATTGTATATGGCATAATGCCCATGATTATTCTGATACATTGATTGTATCATGATAACTGCGACAGAGCAATTTTCCCTAAGAGTAGCACAAAAAAGAGCTATCGCACGTGCGACAGCTCCATATTTTTGTCAGTCCCTCAATTCGGCCAGCCTGACGCGCAATTTTGCCAGGCCCCGCTTAGCGGTCCGCCGGATGAGGCTTTCATCCCGATGGTAGATGCGGCCTATTTTCCGATAGGAATGGCCATTGAAAAAATGGAGGATGATGAAATGCCTTTCTTTTTCGGACAAGTCGTCCAAGGCTTCCTGAATCAGCCTGTGTATGTCCTTCTCGATACAGCGATATTCGGGACACTGCGACAACGGCGCCATGCAGTCGACAGGCAAATCCGTGACTTCCGCGTTATGGATGATGTTCTTCTGTATCCGTTGGTCGTATTTTTCCTTGTGATAGCCTTCCCGTTCAAAGGTATTGTGAATACAGGCCATCATCTGCCGTTCGACATTACCCGGCTTGGTCAGGTCAAATTCAAAAATACATCGGCACGCCGCAGCATGAGCCGTCGAGATAGCTTCTTCAACGGATTGATAATAGCCGTTATACTTTTTGACCTGTTTTTTGATGAGCGGTGAAAATTGCCCCAACAAAAACAGTGTCGCTTCGTGATTTCCGTTCTGTGCTTCGCGCACGCAGTGTCGCAATGTCATGGTCACGTAATCCTCTCCTTACCTTAAAATCAAATTAAGACCTCTTTTCTTCATCTATCTTAACAAATTTCACGTGTTGGCAAAACGTGAAAATACCCTGGGCCGACAGGCGGCCCAAGGCATCTCTATTCGGTTACGCTTATTCGAGCGTTTCGACTTTACGGGTTACAATCTGGCTCGACTTGAGTGCTGTCAAATTGCCGCCTTCCGTCGTAGCAAATATTTTGCTGTCGACGATGGCTTTGGCGGCTGTATCGACGGTAGCTTTCGTCAAGTCCGCTTTCGGATTGGAAATGGAGTAGCTAACATTTTTGCTGATTCCATCAACAAAGGTGAGCTGTAACGTTTTCGTTTCCGATTTGATGGCCATGGTAATTCCTCCTTTCTTTGGTATGGTGAGAAGAGCAACCTCTCCGGCCCTTCGGGCCACCTCCCCTATCAAGGGAGGCAATGGCTCCCATCATAGGGGAGCTGTCAGCGAAGCTGACTGAGAGGTTTACGCGCTCTTACGCTGTGATTTCGTTTTCGACGATTTCGTGGATGCCCGTGATGGGATCTTCGTACAGCGTACCGATGGCGTTGACGGCCGTGATGACGTTGGCCGGTTCGACACCAGTGACGAGGTTACGCATCTGTACGGATTTTTCGCACAGATTATCATTTTCGTCGTTGTAGCTGATGACCAGCTTTAACTTGCCGGAAATCGCTTTGCGTTCTGCTGCCATAGTTCATTCCTCCTTTCTTTTTTGTATGTGAAGAGCCTTCATAGCTCGTGATTCAAGTTTGGAGCCTGGCGCCCCCGCCGTTCGCAGGCCGCATTCGCCAAACCATGTCACATGGTCCAGATAGATAATGACCAACTGTTCGCAGCGGGCCGCCCTGACCGGGTCGGCCCCTACGCATACAGCCGTTGGCCATGTTTTTTTACGGTCCGCAGGACAGCGGCGACCTGCGGCCGGCCACCTGCGAACTGCGTTCATTTATTCATCGCCTGCATGCGATACCGTAGGGGACGTCCTGGACAAGGCGTCCCTCGTGAATCCTGTGCATATCCGGAATTTATGACGAATGGCTCGTAAAAGCCTGCCATTATACCTGGATAGGCTGTGGTCGAATCTCTCTAGCGGGCTTCCCACGCGGAAGCCCCTACGAACAAGGCCACAGGCCGTGTATTTTTTACGATCCGCAGGACCGCGGCGGCCTGCCTTCTCTTTTATGCCGCCTGGGCGCCCTGCATCTGGTGCGGGTACTGTATGATGCCTGTCGCGATGGCCCGGGCCGCTTCGTCGCGGTGGGCGTCGTAGCGGCGCCAGTCGAAGTCGTTATCGATGAAGCAGACTTCGACGAGGACGGCAGGCATGACCGTATTTCGCAGGACAAAGAGTCCTGGCCGTTCTTTGAGTCCCCGGTTGGGCAGGTTGAGGACAGCTTTTAAATTGGTCTGGATACAATGCCCCAGCATGAGGCTGCCGGTGGACCCGGAAATCAAGGTTTCCGTGCCGCTGGCCCTACCGTTATAGGCGTTGAAGTGAATGGATACAAAGAGATCACATTCTGCCTGGTTGGCTTGGTCACAGATATGATAGAGGTCATCGTCCTGACCAAAGACGACGGCTATTCCATTTCGTTCTAAATATTGCTGGACGCCCAGGGCTAATTCATAGGCTGCATCACATTCACGCAGATTCAGGCGGCGATTGACGGCGCCCGGATCAAGTTGCCGGTCGTGCCCGGCATTGAGATATACTTTCATAGCACTCCTTTCGATAAATATGGCTTTCCCCTTACTGCTTCATATGGACGCTGGCGGTCGTTCCTCCGATGGCGATACCCTGCATAGGCCTGTGTTTTACGGCCGGACAGGGGCAGTGCCCGCGTCCGCATTCTGGATAGGGCCTAATCGGCAGCAATACAGCACTGGCTCTCTGCAAGATGAAAATGAGCTTCCTTTTGTCAAGGTTCCTCAAAAATCTTAATATCCGGTTCATTCTCGTCTCCTTTCTCTCATTGAATTTTAGACATATACAGCGTGATGACGCCGTTTTTGTTAAGCTTCATATAGGTCATATAGCCGTCTTTCCGTTCCAAATCTTTCTGCCTGTCGGTCATGCAGTTAGAGATTTCCAAGCGGTTCCGTTCGATGACAGGCAGACTGATTTCCGGGAAAAAACTGCGGGCGAAGCGGATGAGTTCTTTAGATAAGTTCAGCCCTTCGATGGGACGCCCTTCCAGTAACGCCTGCCGCGTATCTTTCAGCCGATTGATGTGGCGCTGGGGTACGGTTTGCGCCGGTCCGGGCCGGAAGACTTGAGGACGGCGGTTCTCGCGGACGATGGCGTACCATTCTTCCATGACTTCGGCAATGGACGGCTCGAACTTACATCGTTTTAACAAGCGATGCAAAAGAGATTCCGCTTCCTGAGCCGTCATCGTTTCGGGCAGCATTTCTTCGAGCATCTTCAGCTTGTAGTCGTTGCAATTTCTCTCTCCGGGCTTCATGTAACACCGCATCAAGGTGTTCGTAACATTCTCTCTGTTTACGTTCATAAGCGTCCTCCTTCTTCATAGGATGGCCGTTGCTGTTCTTCAAGATAGCCTGTATATACTTGATGTTGTTGACCCCATTTTCATGGGCCAGTTCGATAGCGATACACGTTGCTTCACTGCCCCATGCAGTTTCCAAATCGACCAGCTGCCGGGCAAAATCCCCCTGCATAGGCCCGAAAAGGGTCTGGTATTTTTGGACTGACGCATAATCCCGCATGGCTTTCGGCGTCGTCACGGGCTCACCTTCATAAACATTTTGTTCTATCACGGGTGAAGCGGCTTCTGTATCCATCGCTTTATCTGACGGCTGAGCCAGCCGCTGCCTCTCACGGTAACGGCGGACCCGTTCTTTTGTCTGCTCCCGCTTCCTCTCGTCACGCTGGAAGTCCTGCAGTTCATTCCAGATAGCAATGCGGATCATGCCGTTTCCGTCACGTTCGATGAGCTCCAGTTTTTCTAACAAAGCTAATCCTTTTTCGATAAACGGCCGGCGACGGTGCAGGCACTTGGCAATGAGCTGCGTCGTCATGGCTTCCTGGCCCGATACGTAGACAAGGCCGTTGTCGTTAACCGTTCCGGCCATGTCCTTCAGGAAAAACCATAACACGATATACGAATCGCCGTTCGCTTGATTCATCAGACATAAAATGCGGGGGTCCGAAAACAGTCCCGTCCTGGTTTTAAGCCATTGCAGCTTCTTCATTGCAAGCACCTCGTTTCCGTTTAGCCCTTCCGGCCTTCTATCTATATAAGAGAAAAAATCCACACGCTGCGGACATTCTCCCTATGTTTTTTAGTCTCCTCTCCTTTCCCTTTCTCTTCTTCTCTTTTCTTTATAGGTAACGCGTTACAGCGGTACGGGAAGCAGCAAAAAAAGCGGCTGTCGTATAAAGACAACCGCTTTTTTGAGTTTGAAGTTGAAAGTTTGATGTTTATGCCGCTCTCATTATGCGGCCGGCGAATCACTTCCCATTCATCGCCTGTCTGCGATTGGTCCTATGTCAAGATTTCGGACAAATTAAATTGAGGTTTTTCGTTTCTTAGATTCCCAGACGCATATTATGTTTCTGGAAATCAGCATACAGCTTTTCATAGTCATCCGGTGACATGTAGTTGCAATGGCTATGAATGCGTACGGTGTTGTAAAAGGTATTGATGTATTCAAACACCAACAAGTACGCTTGCTGATAATTTTGAATCTTGAAGCGATTGAGCCATTCCCGTTTAATCAGGGAGTGGAAGGATTCGATGCAGGCATTGTCCCATGGATAGCCTTTCTTCGAATAGCTGCGGCGCATTTGGGATGTCTCCCGAATATATGCCTGCGAAACATACTGGCAGCCACGGTCCGAATGGATAACCAACAGCTGTCCGGGTTTCCGGCATTGTTTGGCTTCCTGCAGCATCTTGACGATGCCGGCGACGTCCAGATTACGGGCCAGATTCCAGGCGATGATTTTCCTGGAGAACAAATCCATAATGCTTTCCAAATAGACGAAACCTTCAGCTGTCCAGATATAGGTGATGTCGCTGCACCATACTTGATCCGGTTCTTCAGGATTGAAGCATTCCTGAAGGATATTCACCAGCGCCACGTCAAAGTCACTGTTACGGGTCGTTACGGTGTAATGCTTTACCCAGCAGGCCTGAATGCCCATTTGCCGCATGTATACGCCAACTGTGCGTTCAGAGATACTGTCCCCGTTCTGCTGCATAACTTGGGCAATCTTCGGGGCTCCGTAAATCTGCTTGGAATCGTCGTAGATAGTTTGAATCTTTTTCTTCATCTCCTTGCGGTGCTGGGCCTGTTTCGATGGTTTGCGCGCCGCCCAGTCATAATATCCTGAAGAAGAAACGTCGAGTTCAGAAAGCACTCCGGACACCGAAAAACGACGTTCTGCCTGATGGGCATTTTCGGCTTCTTCCTGGACACTGCGATAGATGGCAATGGTCATTTGTCCAGAATGCTGATAGCTTTTTTTAGGACATTCAACGCATCCTTCGCATCCCGCAGTTCACGCTGCAGACGGGCGATTTCCTTAGCTTCATCCGAAGCATAGTTGCCGGAACCACGATAAGGCATTTCGCCATTGTCCTTCAGCTGCTTTTGCCAACGGGACAAGGTTTGTGGAGCAATACCTAGATTCGTAGCACAGCCAACCAAGCCGAGTTCCCGATGTTCATGATAATATTTAACTGCGTTGATTTTGAATTCTTTGTTGAATTTTGCCATACTGAGGCCTCCTTAGTTAATCCTATTGTACCACCATTAGGAACCTCAGTTTGACTTGTCCTATTTATATGCTAACACCAGATACCGCAGGGGACGACCCGGAGGATATTCCGGAGGGCGTCCCGCTACGCGCCGAGGGTATCCCGAAGCGTCGTTGTCAATTTGAGTCTGTCGCGGCAAAGCCGCATCTGAGTCGTAAAAAAAGCAGTGGCTCGTTGTTCGTGATTCGTGGTTCGTAAAAACTTGCCATTATACTCGAATGGGCTGTGATGGAATCTCCCTAACGGGCTCGCCACGTGCGAGCCCCTACAGATACGGCCGATGACCGTGAAATTTTTGGGTCCGCAGGACCATAGCGAACTGCCATCTGCACTTGCGTTTAGTTTATTTCATGAGTTTATCGCGGCGGAGCCGCTTCTGAATCCAAAAAAGGGACTTTGCATGACAGCCTATGCTTTCACGCAACAGTCCCTTTTCTATCGGCTAAATGCCGTATTCCTTAAAAAGTTTTTCACGAAAACTGGCATCAGCAGCCGCTTTGTTCGCATCGTCGTAACGCTGTTCTCCCAACAGTCGTTGCATTAACATGGACCAGCGTTCATCAGCGATGGCTTGACCTTCTTCGCGCCCCTTAGCTTCTCCCTCTTTACGGCCCTTTGCTTCGCCTTCTTTACGCCCCTCAGCCTTACCATCCTCAAAAGCATCGCGATGATCCGAGTTATAGTCTAGGATGGCTAGTTCGCGGTTGATGTAGGCCAGGCGTTCGGCATCGTTTTGCAAGAAGGTCCGGGCCGCATCTACGGCTTTATGGATGGCTTCATCGCTCATAATCAATTCCCCCATTTCGTCATCACTGAGCTGATTGGCAAAGTAAGCCAGCCAGCGTTCCATTTTTGTCATGTCACTGATTCGCTTTGAGGAAATCAATGGTAATGAGTTTTCGTTCCGGCCGTCCGAAGATGAACTTGAACAAGACATCATTCATGGGATTGAAGTTCTTTTCCGTCAGCTCGGGAAAATAAGTACGATAGCGGATTTCATTGGCAGTCAGTTGTTCTTTCAACAGATTCACCCTTCCTTTCTTTATTATATCATGAAGAACCACGAAAAGGATATATCCTTGATAGTTCCATGATACAACAGAAAAAGAATGGTTCTGGAAAACTTAATCGTCCTTTAATCGAATTTCCGAATATTTAAGGAAACGTTAATGTAAATTGAGGCCTAGCGGCACACCGTTCGCTGGCCGCAGGTCGCAGGTCTCCTCGGACTCAAATGCCGCTGCGCGGCGACAAATTCTGATTAACAACATCGCCTCGAGTGACCCTCGGCTCGTGGAAAAAATCGTGACTCGTGGTTCGTAAAGGCCTGCTATTATACTCGAATGGGCTGTGATAGAATCTCCCTAACGGGCTCGCCACATGCGAGCCCCTACGCATACGGCCCACGGGCCGTTTTTTTTGCGATCCGAAGGACCGCGGCGACCTGCGGCCGGCCGTCTGCGAACTGCGTTCATTTTACGGTGCGCCGCTGGCGATGACGAGTCCTGTCACGCTGGTAGCGCCTTTTTTTGTCAGCGCCTGTGCACAGGCTTCTAAGGTCGCGCCGGTCGTGAAGATGTCGTCGACGAGGAGGATGTGTTTTCCCTGGACGGGGACGGTCTCTTTGACGGCAAAGGCGTCGTGGACATTCTCCTTCCGCTCGTCCCGGCAGAGCTGCCACTGGACTTTCGTCGGCCGCAGGCGCTGCAGGGCGTCGCACCAATCCCAGCGGACCGAAGCCCAGTCGCGAAAGAGGGCTTCGGCCTGGTTAAAACCGCGGCGCTGCAATTTTTCCGGTGCCAGCGGGACGGGTACGACCCGGTCGATGCGGTCGAACCGTTCCGGCCAGGGAAAGCGGTCGAGCAATACCCTGCAGGCCCGGCACTTCCCTTGTTTGCCGTTATATTTGATGTCGTGCAGGATGTGGCGCATGGCGCCGCGGTAATCGGCCAGGCAGTAACAAGCGGCGAGGTGCCTCACTGCCGCCGGCTTGTTGATGCGCCGGGGATGCCAGACAGCGGCCAGGCAGGACGGGCACCAGTCGCCGTCGCGGGCTACCAGGGCCCCGCAGGCCGGACACCGCGGCGGGTATAAGAGATTGAAAAGGTGTGTAATCAGGGACATAGCCTTCCCTCCCTAGACGATGAGCTCTCCTTGCAGGCGCGGAATGAGCAGCGTGAAGCGGCGGCTCGTGCGCTGGTTCTGGACGGCAGTCTGGACAGCCCGCTTGCTGCCGACGAGGATGACTTTCCGCTTGGCCCGGGTGACGGCCGTATAAAAGAGATTACGCTGGAGCATGATGGCATGGCTGTTGACCAGGACCATGATGACCGTGTGGTATTCGCTGCCCTGGCTCTTGTGGACGGTAATGGCATAGGCCAGGGTAATCTCATCGACTTCCTGCCCTTCGTACTTGACGTCCTGTTCGGGATAGCGGACATAGACCATATCCTTCTGGATGGCAAAGATTTCCCCTATATCACCGTTGAAGACGCCTTTTTCATAGTCATTGTGCTTCTGCATGACCTTGTCTCCGACGCGGAAAATCACGTTCTTCCCCTTCAGCTCGCCTTTTCCTTCAGCCGGCGGGTTGAACCGCCCCTGGATGAGCTGATTGAGGTTGTCGACGCCGCAAGGGTTCTTGTACATCGGCGACAGAACCTGGACGGCGAACTTATCCCCCGTTTCCAGGAGCTCGCTGTTATAGAGGGCGCTTATCTTCTCGGCCCCCTGGGCTTCGTCTTCGATTTCAACGAAGCGAAATTCCGGGTCTTCATTGACGACGGGCAGACGGCCGCTGTTGATGAGGTGGGCATTGGTCACGATACGCCCGCCTTCTTGCTGACGGAAAATCGTATCCAGGCGGACGACCGGGACCTGTCCCGAGGCGATGATGTCATGCAGGACGGCACCGGCCCCGACCGACGGCAGCTGATCGGCGTCGCCGACGAGGATGCAGCGGCACTGCGGTTTCAAGGCACTGAGGAGATGGTACATCATTTCCATGTCGAGCATAGAGACTTCATCGACGATGACCAGGTCGGCCGGCAGCAGCTTGGTTTCGTTGTATTCAAAGACCTGGATCCGTCCCTGACGACCGTCGGGGATGAGCAGACGGTGAATGGTCTTGGCCTTGCGCTGCGTCGTTTCGGCCAGGCGCTTGGCGGCCCGCCCGGTCGGCGCACAGAGGAGGATACGCAGCCCTTCCTGTTCGGCCAGGCGGATGATGGTCTGGACGACAGTCGTCTTGCCCGTCCCGGGACCGCCGGTGATGACCGTCATGCCCGATTCCAGCGATTTTTCGACGGCTTCGCGCTGCTTATCGGCCAGTTCAAAATGGCACGAATCCTGCCAGCGGTCGAGGAAGAGCTGGACATGGGTCTTCATGGGCAGGGGCTTCATGGCTGCCATGTCCTGGATACGCCGGGCAATATAATTTTCTTCTTCATAGGCTTCCGGCGTATAGACATAGACGGTCCCCTGGAAATCGGCCGTACAGAGCTGGCCCACTTCGATCGCTTCCTTCAGGATATCGTGCAGCCCCAGGGCATCGGCCTGTAAGATGAAAGCCGCCCGGCGGACCAATTCCGCATCGGGGATGCAGACGTGGCCGTTCTGGGTCATGGTCTGCAAGACATAGGTCAGGCCGGCGCTGAGGCGCTGCGGGTCCTGCCGGTCCATGCCATAGGCCAGGGCCATCTGGTCGGCCGTCTTGAAACCGATGCCGTCGATTTCGGCGATCATGCGGTACGGTTCTTCCGTCAGGACATAGTGGACGTCGTCACCGTATTTCTGCAAGAGCCTGCCGGCGTAGCGCCCGGCGACGCCATGCTGTTCCAGGTCGTAGGCGATGTCGTTGACCTGTTTCTCTTCGTAGAATGACTCCGTAATGACGGCCAGTTTCTTCGGGCCAATGCCTTCGACTTCCAGGAGCCGCTGCGGGTCCCTTTCCAATATCTTCATCGTGTCCTTGCCAAAGGCCGCGACGACGCGGTGGGCCAGGGCCGGCCCCAGTCCCTTGACGGCACCGCTTCCCAGGAAGCGTTCGATGCCGTCGACCGATTCAGGGATGATGCGGCTCCAGCCGTCGGCGGCGAACTGGCGGCCATAGCGCTTATGCTGGACCCAGTGGCCCTTGATTTCCAGGCGGTCGCCGACAAGAGGTTTCGTCCCATGGCCGGTGACGGTATACGTCGCGTCGTCGGCTTCGTCATGAAGGCGGAAGACGCGGTAATCCGAGTCGGGCGCTTCAAATAAGAGGCGTTCCGCAATGCCTCGTACTACAATCTGTTCCATCTTCACAGCCCCATATGCTCCCGTTCGTATTTCTTGCTTTCGTCCATGATGCACTGATAAATACGCCGCAGATACGGCGACAATTCCTTCTGGACCGTCAAATTGGCGATTTTATCCAGGACCTGCCGTTCCCGACGGGGGTCGTAGATTTCCATATGATGTTCCTTCTTATAGGCGGCGACTTCGGCGACGACCTGCATGCGCCGTTCCAATATTTTCGTCAAGTCCCGGTCCAATACGTCGATTTCCCGGCGACATTCTTCTAAATCCATACACTGCCCTTCCCTTCTGCAATTAATATCCTTATTATAACATAGTAAAAAAACTGCGGCCAATCCCTATAATCCATTAATCGCATAAACGATTTACGTCCATGCAGAATCTCCATTTGTCAGAGCCCGATTCTTCCTTTATAATGTAAAGGTATGAGTTTTTTTAGATTTTATTTATCAATTCTGTAAAAAAAGGTTGTGATTTTGCATGGAAGAAACTCAACAGCAGCAGGGGCTGCGCCGCAGCCTGAAAGCCCGTCACATGAACATGATCGCCATCGGCGGCGCTATCGGCACAGGCTTATTCGTCGCTGGCGGTGAAACGGTCAGCTCGGCCGGTCCTGGCGGTGCCCTCGTGGCTTACGCCCTCATCGGCATCATGGTTTATTTCCTCATGACGGGCCTCGGCGAAATGGCGTCGTACCTGCCGGTCAGCGGTTCTTTTGAAACCTATGCCAACCGCTATGTCGATAAATCCCTGGGCTTTGCCCTGGGCTGGAACTACTGGTTCAACTGGGCCATCACGGTAGCAGCCGAACTCGTCGCCGGCGCCCTGATCATGAAGTATTGGTTCCCCGACGTACCGGCTGCCATCTGGAGCGGCTTGTTCCTGATCATCCTCTTCGTCCTCAACTACTTGTCGACCCGTTCGTATGGCGAAAGCGAATTTATCTTCGCCGGCATCAAGGTCCTGACCGTCCTGGTCTTCCTCTTCGCCGGGACGCTGCTCATCCTGGGCCTCGGGCCGGAACCGTCGCCGGGCTTTACCAACTGGACCATCGGCGAAGCCCCCTTTGTCGGCGGCTTCACGGCCATGCTGGGCATCTTCATGGTCGCCGGTTTCTCCTTCCAGGGGACGGAAATGATCGGCATCGCAGCCGGTGAAAGTGAAGATCCGGAAAAGAACGTGCCCCGCGCCGTCCACTCCATCTTCTGGCGTATCCTGATTTTCTATTTAGGCGCCTTCACGGTCATCGGTTTCCTCATCCCCTATACGGACCCGAACCTGCTCAACACGAACATCGAAAACATCTCCATCAGCCCGTTCACGCTGGTCTTTGAACGCTTCGGCCTGGCCGCAGCCGCTTCCATCATGAACGCCGTCATCCTGACCGCCGTCCTGTCGGCAGGCAACTCGGGCCTCTACGTTTCGACGCGTATGCTCTACGCCATGGCTGAAACGGGACAGGCTCCAAAATGCTTCCTCAAGCTGAACAAGCGCGGTGTCCCGTCGTATGCCCTGTTCGCTACGGTCGTCTTCGGCCTGGCCGCTTTCCTGACGTCCCTCATCGGCGAAGGCAAAGCCTATGACTGGCTGGTCAACATCAGCGGCATGGCCGGTTTCATCACCTGGATAGGCATCGCCATCTGCCACTTCCGTTTCCGCCGGGCCTACGTCGCCCAGGGCAAGGACTTGAAAGACCTGCCTTATAAAGCCACTTGGTTCCCCTTCGGCCCCCTCCTGGCCCTGATCATGTGCATCATCGTCACGGCCGGCCAGAACTACTCGGCCTTCACAGGCGCTGAAATCGACTGGTACGGAGCCAGCGTAGCCTACATCGGCATCCCTGTCTTCTTAGCCGTCTTCTTCTATCATAAAATCAAACATAAGACCCACCTCATCCCCTTGAAAGAAGTCAATCTTTCCCGGGATAAGTAGGAAAAAGAGGCTGTCGCATTAAGACAGCCTCTTTTTCCGTTGATCGTAGGTCGTTCATCGTTTGTCGTATGGGATTAAAAATTATACTGTACCCATAAGGTTGGACAGTCCCTTTTTAAGTGGTTATGAAAGGGAATGGGTAAGATTCTGAATACATCTTTTGGAAATCAGAAAATCAATACGTCTTCAGGGTCATACGTGTTTTTAGCCCCATAGTGCTCTATTTTTGATTGATATTTTTTACCGAGGTTATAGAATCGGATGCTATCTTTATTTTCATCCATAATTTTAATCAACTGATGTTTCAACAGCATCAATTCATCTGGCTGTAACAGACACTCAAAAACTGAATTCTGTACCCGCTGTCCGTACTTTTCGCACTGTTTAGCCACCTGATGCAGTCGCCGTTTTCCAGCATCATCTTCCGTACTGACATCATAAGTTACTAATACCAACATAGGCTCATCTCATTTCCATAAAAACGAAGGATATACATCTAAGTCACCACGTAATACCTTTCCCAATAATTGTGCCTGCACAAAAGGCACCAATCCCCAAGGTATTTTTTCATCTAAAAAAGGATGTTTGATGATATCTTTCTTACGATTTTGCCAATCTGTCAGGAAAATTTTCCTGCCTTTATCATTCAACAATACGGCTCCATTTTCTTGTCGCTCAAAGGCACTAGCATTGATTTTGCGATTATTTATCAATGTTAAGACAAAACGGTCCGCATAGATACTACGAAGTTCTTCCATTAGATCCAAGGCCAATGAAATACGTCCCGGCCGGTCACGATGTAAGAAGCCTACATAAGCATCGAGTCCCACCGCTTCCAAGGCAGAAGCACAATCATTTGCCAAAATAGTATAACAAAAAGAAAGTAACGCATTGACAGAATCCTTAGGCGGTCGTTTCATCCGTTGTTTAAAAGAAAAAATTTTCTTATTTTGTAAAATCAGATGATCAAATACTGAAAAATACAAGCTGGCCGCTTCTCCTTCGTAACCGCGTAAGCTGTCTAAATCACAACACTTCCTGGCCTCCTTTGCCAACCGAAGTAATGACGAGCTGATTTCTTTCAAAGATTGTATATCAAAACTCATAGGATGATCCCGTTTGGCTCTTTCCAGTACACTGCGGGAATTGAATATTTTTCCAACAATAAAATATTTGGCGATTTGGCAGCTTCGTATTTCATTATCAGAACAACGATACTGCTCTTTTCGCAACAAAACATTTCCTTGCGTCGTACCCACTGTTCTGGCTAAAAACCTGCCATTGGGGCGATAAAAACAAAGACCTATATTTCTTTTAGCACATTCCCCCATCAAGGCCGGAGATGCCCCTTTATAGCCAAAATAAACAATCTGTTCCAACGTATGGAGTGGAAATTTCCCCAAGACTTTTTCATCCAGTAAAATAATAATATTATCGTTTTCCAATGCCAGATACGTTTCTGGAGTCATGACATATAATGTATTCAATAGTTTTCTCATACGTCGTCGCTTCCTAACATAGCTTCATAATACGGTTGGGCAGACTTCTTTTTACAAATAACGGGTAGGCAG
Source organism: Megasphaera elsdenii DSM 20460 (assembly GCF_003010495.1). Lineage (NCBI taxonomy): Bacteria > Bacillati > Bacillota > Negativicutes > Veillonellales > Veillonellaceae > Megasphaera > Megasphaera elsdenii. The sequence continues at coordinate 2,370,107 of NZ_CP027570.1, forward strand.
ATTTCTTTCAAAGAACAACTGGGGCAGCCCTTTTTAGGCCGTACTTTGGGAATATATCCGCGTTTAAAATAATCATGCATCATTTCCAGCATTTTTCTAACTTCTTGGCGTAAAGGTTCTGTTAGCTCAACAGGTTCCCTTCTATGTGTTTCGTGATAATATAAAGCCCCTTGATATATAGAAACACCTAACATCTCTTCTAAACACATCGCTTGGCAACATAGTTGAAGACGATCTGCATTAATATCCTTTGTTTTCCCTCGTTTGTACTCAATAGGAAATGGAAGCCATAAGCCATTATGTCCATATAAACGCCCTCCACCATCATCCCGGTGAAATTCCACCACATCACATTGTCCAGTTACACCTAAAGTCCTTGAAGCAATCCGAATCCCGCGAGAAATAAGAATTTCACCACGCTTCTCTATAAAATCTGGATTATGGCAATTTTCATGGATAATATTGCCTTCCATCGTCTTCATGTTTTCATCCCAAACCTGGTCGATGTGAATCAAGGCCCATTGTCGAGGACAAAATGAAAAATGTTGTATCCCTGAAATCATCAAAAAATCATCTTCATCGTATTCCATAACAGACACCCCCTCATTATATTGTAAAATTCGACTGCTGATCCATAAAAACATTTCCCCATTCCAATACGGATTCTCACCATTGAAGATTCTCTTCCGCAGTAATTTTGCCCGAACAATCTAAAGCAAGTTAACATTCTTTTTTCCCATGAAAGGTGAGACTTGTAAGTATCCGTACAAGGCGGAGCCTCCATGTGATTTCAATCCACGGACCCATGAAGGGTGCGACAGTAGCCGGATAAAAGCTTCGGCGACAACCAGCAAATTTCAATCCACGCACCCATGAAGGGTGCGACGTCAATGGTGCTGACTTATGGGAGATGGTAGACAGCATTTCAATCCACGCACCCATGAAGGGTGCGACGCCAATCCGGTCGAGGTACTTAGCCACGGCATCGGAATTTCAATCCACGCACCCATGAAGGGTGCGACCTGCTGTGTTAGTGGAACTAGCTTTTATCAGCAACATTTCAATCCACGCACCCATGAAGGGTGCGACATGTGATTTGTCGCTTATTCAAAGTACGCCAGTAATTTCAATCCACGCACCCATGAAGGGTGCGACGCAGATGGCGTCGAGGGCATCTGCGGCCATGCCGACATTTCAATCCACGCACCCATGAAAGGTGCGACCTGTTCGGGTGTCCGACCGTCTAAATCCTCCAGCGTATTTCAATCCACGCACCCATGAAGGGTGCGACACCGCAAGTACTCATGATTGACTGTGACCCGCAAGATTTCAATCCACGCACCCATGAAGGGTGCGACTGCGGCCGATACCAGGACGCCAATCAGTACTGCCCAATTTCAATCCACGCACCCATGAAGGGTGCGACCGGGACGATACCGGCGTCTTCCTGGATGAGTTCCATTTCAATCCACGCACCCATGAAGGGTGCGACGTAAAATGGCTGGAAACACAGATCTGCCCGGCTTGCATTTCAATCCACGCACCCATGAAGGGTGCGACATCGGATTTCGCGTGAAACGTCGTCCGCGGTCCTCATTTCAATCCACGCACCCATGAAGGGTGCGACGATGCTTACGGTCGTATGAAAAGGGTCTACCTCATATTTCAATCCACGCACCCATGAAGGGTGCGACCAGTTTAAAAGACAGCTCTTCTTGCCCTGGCCCGATATTTCAATCCACGCACCCATGAAGGGTGCGACCTGCTGTGTTAGTGGAACTAGCTTTTATCAGCAACATTTCAATCCACGCACCCATGAAGGGTGCGACACGGCGCGGAAATCTCATCCGGCGGACGCACACGGATTTCAATCCACGCACCCATGAAGGGTGCGACTTCATCAAGACTCGGATAAAGTCGTACTTCAACTATTTCAATCCACGCACCCATGAAGGGTGCGACGACGTGCCGCTTTCTTCAAGCATCACAGCCAACCAATTTCAATCCACGCACCCATGAAGGGTGCGACGTATGCATCTGTGAGGAAATCCGTCATGGTTTCAATTTCAATCCACGCACCCATGAAGGGTGCGACATACCCAGAAGCAGTGCCTTGTAGATGATAATTATATTTCAATCCACGCACCCATGAAGGGTGCGACTTCCAGCCAGGCCGCAGCCGTGTTCTGTTTGATATTATTTCAATCCACGCACCCATGAAGGGTGCGACTCTAAGGCATGGCATGGCGTCACAGGCGCCGTGAAATTTCAATCCACGCACCCATGAAGGGTGCGACGTAAGCCAGTTTTTCCCTTTTACAGATGTCAATGCATTTCAATCCACGCACCCATGAAGGGTGCGACCCCGGCCACCGCAACCACTAAACAGCCCGAACCGATTTCAATCCACGCACCCATGAAGGGTGCGACAAGATTCGTGTCTATGAGCAGTGGTTAGCAAAACTTATTTCAATCCACGCACCCATGAAGGGTGCGACAGCCCTTGATTACATCGTCGAAGCAGCAGAGAGCATATTTCAATCCACGCACCCATGAAGGGTGCGACGGGTCGCCAACTGCCGCGTACTCATATCCGCTGTAATTTCAATCCACGCACCCATGAAGGGTGCGACGGCGACGGCGGCCCCAGCCGGGCTGACGTGCTTATTTCAATCCACGCACCCATGAAGGGTGCGACCCTGCGGGCCGACGTCGATGCCCTGCCCATTGAGATTTCAATCCACGCACCCATGAAGGGTGCGACAAGACCGGCATGAACGTCGACCAGATGGACCTCATCATTTCAATCCACGCACCCATGAAGGGTGCGACGCATATTCAACTCCTTGGCCCGCTTCACCATATCGGATTTCAATCCACGCACCCATGAAGGGTGCGACGCGGCAGGCCCGGAACAACCGCAGGGCATCTTCCTGATTTCAATCCACGCACCCATGAAGGGTGCGACCTTTTCCCGGCTCTCAGACAAGCCGCGGCTGACGAATTTCAATCCACGCACCCATGAAGGGTGCGACCCAGGACCAGCTGGCCTTTCAAGGATATATCCAGTATTTCAATCCACGCACCCATGAAGGGTGCGACATGGGCCTGGGCGCCATCAGCTACGGCATCAACTTTATTTCAATCCACGCACCCATGAAGGGTGCGACTGGCCGACGGGACGTCTTCAAAGATATCGCTTTCCGATTTCAATCCACGCACCCATGAAGGGTGCGACGCGTTGATGTCCGCCAGGGGATACTGGGTATCTTTATTTCAATCCACGCACCCATGAAGGGTGCGACGTAGCAGAGGGCGGCATAGCCTGTAAGGAACGGATTTCAATCCACGCACCCATGAAGGGTGCGACAGTCTTCAAATTAACTCAGTCATCGCCTGCTTTTCTATCATCTATATTGCGAACTGAGAGAAAGCCAATCTAATTTTTTGAGTTAATTATCTGGATATTGCTTAATTTTATAGAAAGTAAGGCCTGCGCGGAACCCCGATATATTTTATGTGTGATGCCGCTTCGCACCACTTTCTCTCTATAAATCAGTCTTGACAGAGTTCGGTATGACCTGGTTACATATACGGATAGCCAAGATGCCCTGTCTTAATTCGGTAATCTATTTTATATGGTTAGTATACCTCTTTCACCATAGAAAATCAATATATAATTCTGTAATGTTGACTAGTAATTTAATAGCTATAGAAAAAACCTGCCGCAGGGTTAGCATACGGCAGGTTTCCACCTCACTTACTATTCAACGTTACAATTTCAATCCACGTCCCTGTGGAATCCACAAAAACGACAATTATATTATACCATAAAATCCAGTATCGACGCGACTTAGTTTTCGTTTAAGTCAAACCTTAAACTTAAACGTTTATTGTGATTATTTCAAAAAATATTATGTTTTATTCTTGACTTTATTAAGTGATGATGCTATCATAGCACCATCAACTGATAAACGTCACAAACGCGATGACGCAAAATAGTACGTCTGAGTCTATCGTTTCCAGAGAGCTGCCGGCTGGTGTGAGGCAGTATCGATTCCGGACCGAACTCATTGCTGAGCGGAAAGGCTGAATGAAGTAGGCCGATACGGGAACTCCCGTTACAGAGCGTGGATATCGCCATGGCCGTATCCGAGAGTGCATCCATAAAGGATGAAACAGAGTGGTACCGCGGAAGGATTACAACGCCTTTCGTCTCTCTTCAACGCTTCGTGCAGAGAGACGGAAGGCGTTTCGTTTCTCTCCATTGTCCTAAAAGGAGGAAAATCTTATGGCTAACATTTCATCAATCAAAGCCGCTTCACTGAGCATGTGTTTTTCCGTCGGTGCCGTCTTATTTAGTTCTCACGCCGGCGGCGGTTTCGCTACGGGCAACCAGGAAAACGTCTATTTCGTCAGCCTCGGCTGGCTCGGCCCGATTACGGCTATCATCACCATGCTGCTGTTCACGCTGACCATCAAGGAAGCCATGAACATGTACAATTCCCGTCACCTCACGAGCTACCGTCAATTATTCCAGAACTTATACAGCCCCTTCAAAGGCATTGAATACCTCTTCGAAGCCTTCTTCTATATCATGGTCTTAATGGCCGTATCGGCTACGATTTCCGGCGCCGCCTCGGCCATCAATGCCCAGACGGGCCTCAATTATTACGCCGGTATCGGCATCGTCGGCACGATCATCTTCTTCCTGACCATCTTCGGTGCCGGCCTGGTACGTCGGGCCACGACCTACATGGGCATGGCCATCTTAGCCATGGTCATCATGATTTTCTCCGTCGGCATCTACATGGGCGGTTCCATTGAAGGGACGCAGTTCTTCACGGCTGCCATGGCCCAGGATTTCACCACGAACGGCTTCAGCAAAGTACCGACAGCCATTCTCCACGCTTTCACTTATTCCGGTTTCCAGTGCGTCGTCATCCCGACGATGATCGTCGTCGGCACGCCCTTAGTCACCCGTAAGAACTGTGCCACGTCCATGTGGTTCTCCTTCGCCATGAACGCCATCGCCCTGACCTTAGCTGTCTGCATGCTCTTAGGCTGGACCGGCATCTACGGCAAATCGCCCTTACCGACCCTGACCAGCTGCAAAGCCATGGGCATGTCCTGGCTGACCATTGCCTACAGCGCCTTCTTACTGCTGTGCCTCATCTCGACAGGTGTCACGACGGTCTTCGGTTTCACGGCCCGCTTCTCGGAAACGAAATGCCTGAAGAAAATCAGCCGCAACACCGTTACCCGCTCGGCTATCGTCACCTTATTCATCATCATCGCTTCCATGACCGTCTCCGTTGCCGGCCTGACCAACATCATCAAATACGGCTACGGCTATTGCGGTTACTTAGCCATCGCCATCATCATCGTTCCCTTCCTGACCATCGGCCGCTACAAAAACAAACGCTATGCCGCTGACAGCAAATACCGCGCCCGCATCGACGCCATGAACGAAAACCCTGAAGCTGCCCAGGCATTCCAGCCGACAGCCGAAGCTGCTGGACATTAGAAAAAAGGGACCTCGCATGATGGTAGATGTAGTGACCCCAATAAGTTAGACCATATACTCGGATAGGCTGTGGTCGAACTTCGCAGCGGGCCGCCCTAACCGGGTCAGCCCCTACGCACAAGGCCATGGGCCGTGTATGTTTTTGCGACCTGTCACCTGCGACCTGCGATCTGCAGCTGAAAAAGGCCCGTCATATGACGACGGGCCTTTTTCAGTATCTATGAGGTAAATTTTAGCTGGAGCCTAGCGGATAGAAACGTCTTCGCCGGCGAGGATGCGTTTCATCGTGCGAGCCGGGCACATCTTGCCGCACATAGTGCAGGTGCCTTCACATTCCGGTTTGCTCGATTCGTAGTAGCGGCGGGCTTTTTCCGGATCGATGGACAAGGAAATCATCTTGTCGAAGTCGACGTCGACGCGGGCTTTACTCATGGCGTCATCCCATTCCTGGGCACCCGGGATGCCTTTGACCAGGTCGGCAGCGTGAGCTGCGATGCGGGCAGCGATGATGCCTTCTTTGACGTCGTCGACGGTCGGCAGGCGCAGGTGTTCAGCCGGTGTGACGTAGCAGAGGAAGTCGGCACCGCACGATGCAGCGATGGCACCGCCGATGGCGCTGGTGATGTGGTCATAGCCCGGTGCAATGTCCGTGACCAAAGGTCCGAGGACGTAGAACGGAGCGCCATGGCAAAGGCGTTTTTCAATTTTCATGTTGGCTGCGATTTCATTGAGGACCATGTGGCCCGGGCCTTCAATCATGACCTGGACGTTATGGGCCCAGGCGCGTTTGGTCAATTCGCCGAGGGTAATGAGTTCTTCAATCTGTGCGGCATCGGTAGCGTCATGGGTACAGCCCGGACGACAAGCGTCGCCGAGGCTCAAGGTGACGTCATATTTTTCACAGATGTCGAGGAGACGGTCGTAGTATTCGTAGAACGGGTTTTCCTGATTGTTCATTTCCATCCAGGCGAAGAGCAGCGAGCCGCCGCGGGAAACGACATTGGTCAGGCGCGGGTTGTCTTTGATGCGCTGAGCCGTCTTGCGATTCATGCCGCAGTGGATGGTCATGAAGTCGACGCCGTCTTCTGCGTGCTGTTCGACGACGGAGAAAAATTCATCGACGGTAATGTCTTTCAGGTCCTTTTCCAGCATGCCGACAGCATCGTACATGGGGACCGTGCCGATCATGGCCGTAGACATCTTGACCAGTTTACGGCGAAATTCACGGGTCTTGCCGAAGTTGGACAAGTCCATGATGGCTTCGGCTTTCATGTCGATGGCATTCTGGACTTTCTGCAATTCTTCTTCATGGTTGTTGTGTTCCGGAGAAACGCCGAGGTTGACGTTAATCTTGGTGCGGCAGTCCTGGCCGACGGCTTCCGGCGACAGACTGGTGTGGACTTTGTTGGCCGGAATGGCGACTTTGCCGCTGGCGACGAGGGCCATGAGTTTTTCGACAGGCATGTGTTCCTTTTCAGCGACGATCTTCATCTGCGGCGTGACGATGCCTTTGCGGGCAGCATCCATCTGTGTTGTGTAATCCATTACTAACATCCTTCCTATACAAAAAAATAATCCAATGCAATAAAAAAAGCTCGCCCTACGGTCCTCCGCAGGTGAGCTTTATAATCCCGTAAAGCTTCCCTACGGCGGCATGATCCGCATCAGGTAAAGGGTCAAGTGTAATCCGTCACTTTTCTCAGCCCGAAGGCTCCCCTAGCTTTTTCTATGTATCTGTGGCTATTATAGTACGCCACGAAAAAAAATGCAACACTTTTGTCATATTTGGCATAGACAAATACGTTATTTGTCCTACATAGACGTACATTCACCGATATGGTATAATGAAACCACATTGAAAAGGAGGTCTTACCTATGAAATATAAACCCTTGAAAGGCCTGGTCGTCGCAGCCATGCTGGCGTCGTCCCTGGTACTCGCTGCCCCGCAGTCCCTGGCAGCTGGCCCGGAACCATCTGTCGTCACCGTCACGGGCTATGCCCAGCAGGAAGTCTCACCGGATACGGCCTATGTCACTATCGGTACGACCAGCACCGATGCCGACGCCCAGCAGGCCCGGACCAAGAACAACCTGGCCATGAATGAAGTGACCAATGCCCTGAAAGCCATGGGCATCCCGGCCGAAAACATGAAGACTACGGGATTCTATATGTCGCCGAACTACGACATGAAAGGCCAGAAAGTCACGTCGTATACGGTAAGCAACAACCTGGAAGTCAAACTGACCGACCTGACCATGGTATCGCAGGTCATCAACAAAGCCGGCAGTCTCGGTGCCAACCAGATCAACAACGTACGTTTCACCAATGAACACGCCGACCAGATCAAAGAAAACCTGATCAAAGAAGCTGTCCACAACGGTCAGCGCGCTGCCCAGGCCGCAGCGGAAGCCGCTGGCAGCCAGCTCGGCGCCGTCAAGGAAATCAACATTTCCGGCACAAGCCCCTCGTATAACCGCGTCTATGCAGCCGGCATGAGCCTGCGGGCCGTCAAGATGGAAGCCGCCGATTCGACGCCTGTCGAAGCCGGCACCAATACCCTCAGCCAAAGCGTCAACTTGACCTATTATTTGCAATAAGCATACATGATTTGCGGGACGCCCTCTGGGCGTCCCCTACGAGCCACGAACCACAAACCACGAAAAAAAAGGTTTTGTCCTTTGATGACAAAGCCTTTTTTCTTTCCCCAAAATATGCTATGATAATACTGTTCTACCATAATAAAATAAGTTCTGAATCATGGAGGCCAGACAAGATGAAAGAATACACCCCTTTTAAATCCGGTAAAGTACGCGAAGTCTATGACGCAGGTGACAGCATTATCATGGTTGCAACGGACCGCATTTCCGCTTTCGACCATATCCTCAAGAACAAGATCACCAAAAAAGGCGCCATCCTCACGCAGATGTCCAAGTTTTGGTTCGATATGACGTCGGACATCATCCCGAACCACATGATTTCCGTCGACAACGCTGACATGCCGGAATTTTTCCAGCAGGAACAGTTCGTCGGCAACAGCATGAAATGCCAGAAACTGACTATGATCCCCATGGAATGTATCGTCCGCGGCTACATCACGGGCAGCGGCTGGGAAAGCTATCAGAAAGACGGCACCGTTTGCGGCATCAAATTGCCGGCAGGCCTCAAAGAATCAGAAAAACTCCCGGAACCGATCTTCACGCCGAGCACGAAAGCGGAACTCGGTGACCACGACGAAAACGTATCCCTCGAAGAAGGCGCCGCTTTCATCGACAAGACCTTCCCGGGAAAAGGCAAGGAATACGCTGAAAAAATCCGCGATTATACCCTGGCCCTTTATAAAAAATGTGCCGAATACGCCCTTTCCAAAGGCATCATCATTGCCGACACGAAATTCGAATTCGGCCTCGACGACAAAGGCAATATCGTCTTAGGCGACGAAATGCTCACACCGGACAGCTCCCGCTTCTGGCCCCTCGAAGGCTACAAAGCCGGCCAGAGCCAGCCGTCGTATGACAAGCAGTTCGTCCGCGACTGGCTCAAAGCCAACCCGGACAGCGATTATCTCCTGCCCCAGGACGTCATCGACAAGACCATTGCCAAATACAAAGAAGCTTACGAAATGCTCACAGGCAAAGCCTTCGACTAGTGTCTACCAGCTAACGAAAAGGGACTGTGCATGATGGTTTCGACCATCATGCACAGTCCCTTTTGCTTACCACACTTTTACTTGTATCCATTCATCGTTATAGCGTTTATCCCCTTCTTCACCTAAATACTTGTATGTTTCCTGACCAGCGTAAGCTTCTTCCGGCGGGAAGACGACAGGGTTATCTTTATAGTCTTCGTCTTCTTCCATATCCGGAACGGCCGTATTGGGCGTCGAATAGGTCAGGTACTCGAAGTTCTTCAGGGCAATGTCCGGGCGGCTCATGAAATCAATGAATTTATGGGCATTCTCGACGTGTTCGGCGTTCTTGGGGATGACCCACGAGTCGATCCAGAGGTTGGTCCCTTCTTTGGGGATGACGTATTCCAGGTCGCGGTTCTCCAGGATCATGCGCAGGGCTTCGCCGGAAAAGACGACGCCCATGGCCGCTTCGCCGGAGACGAGCTTGTCCTTGACGTCATCGATGCCATAAGCCTGGACCAGGGGCTTCTGGGCAATGAGCATCTCCCGGGCTTCTTGGATCTGCTGGGGATCCGTCGTATTCAGGGAATAGCCCAGGCGCTTCAAGGCGACCATGAAGGAATCGCGCGGCGAATCCTGCATGATGATGTCATTCTTATACTTCTCTTTCCAGAGGATGGACCAGCTGTCGACAGGTTCATCGACCATGGTCCGGTTGTAGACGATGCCGACAGTCCCCCAGCAATAAGGGACGGCATAGCGGTTGCCCGGGTCGAAGGACTCAGACTGGGTCCAGAACTGCTTGCCGACGTACTGGCGGGCGTTAGGCAGCTGGGAATAATCGAGGGGCTGCAAGAGATCGTTGTGGATCATCTTCTGGATCATGTAGTCCGACGGGCAGATGACGTCATAGCGTTCGGCACCGGCTGCGACCAGGGGATACATGCTCTCGTTGGTATCAAATTCATCCATGACGACGCGGATGCCCGTTTCTTCTTCGAACTGCTTGAGCGTGTCCGGGTCGACATAGTCCCCCCAGTTGTAGACATAGACGACGTTGTCCCCGTCTTCTTCACTTTCCCAGAAGCCACAGCCGCTCAAGGCCAGGATGCAGCAAAGGCCGAGCAGGATCAGGCGGATATATTTCATGACAGACCTCCTACCAGTTCCGTCCCAGGGTCAGGCGCTTGCGGTTGACGATGAGCAAGACGGCGAAGACCAGGACGAAGACGAAGACTAACGTCGAAAGGGCGTACATTTCCGGATGGATGCCCAATTTCAGTTCGGCATAGATTTTCGTCGGCAGCGTATCGATGCCGGCGCCTTTGGTGAAATGAGTAATGATGAAGTCATCGGCAGACATGGTGAAGGCCAGCATGAAGCCTGCCAGGAGGCTCGGCCGCAATTCCGGCAGGACGACGCGGCGGAAAGCCACGAACGGCGTCGCTCCCAGGTCGCGGGCCGCATCATAGCAGCTGCGGTCCAGGGACAGGAACTGGGGCATGATGCACAGGATGACATAGGGCAGGTTGAAGACGACGTGGGCCATGAGGATGGAACCATACCCCAGGCGCAGGCCCATGCCCAAAAAGAGGAGCATCAGGGAAATCCCCGTGACGATGTCCGCATTGAGCAGAGGCATACTGGCCACGCCGAGGAAGACCGATCGCAGTTTGCGGCCCATGCCGCGCAGGGCCATGCAGGTGATGAGGCCCAGGACGGTGGCAATGGCCGCTGACGACAGGCCGATAGTGACGGTGTTCTGCAAGGCGTCGAGGATGCCTTCATTCTGGAAGAGTTCGCCATACCACTGCAGGGTAAAACCCGTCCAGTGACCGCGGTAGCGGCTGGCGTTGAAGGACTGGGCCACGAGGACGCCGATGGGCGCATAGAGGAAGAGGACGACCAGGGCGACGTAGAGTTTCTTCACTTTTTCCATCACTTCTTCACCTGCCCTTCACTGCGGTCGAAATAAGCCGTCACGGCCATGTTGACGACGATGAAGACCATGAGCACCAACGACAGGCCGCTGCCCAGGTGCCAGTCGTAGGCCATGGTAAATTCCTGTTCGACGATATTGCCGATGAGGAGAATCTTGTTGCCCCCTAAGAGGCCGCTGATGAAGAACGTCGTCAGCGACGGAATGAAGACCATGGTGATGCCGCTGATGGCACCGGGCAGGGACAAGGGCAGGATGACCTTGGTGAAGGTCTGCCAGGAACTGGCGCCCAAATCGCGGGCAGCGGCGATGACGTTGCCGTTGATCTTGCTCAGGGCCACGTAAAGGGGCAGGACCATATAGGGCAGGAAATTGTAAATCATGCCGATGACGATGGCTGCCGGCGTATTGATGAGGCTCATGTCGGGCAGGGACAAGAGGCGCAGGAACTGGTTGAGGATGCCGTTCTTTTCCAGAATCGTCTGCCAGGCCATGGTCGTCAGCAGGGAATTCATCCACATGGGCAGGATGAAGAGCAGGAACAGGAGCGAGCCCTTCCTCCGCTTCTTCTCAGTCAGGATGAGGCACAGCGGATAGGCCACGATGAGGCAGATGACCGTGCTGATGAGGGCCAGGACGATGGACAATTCCAGGGCCTTCAAGTATTCCCAGTGGGTCATGAGGCTGATATTGGCCAAGGTCATCGCCCCCTGGGCATCGGTCAGGCCGTACCAGGCGATGGCCACGACGGGACAGAAGATGAACAGGACCGCCCAGATGAGGAACGGCGCGGCAAAGAGGTTGCGGATCGCTGCTGAATTAATCATTTTCCATCGCCCTTTCGTCTTCCGATTCCGGTTTATTCATGATCTGGATGTTGAAGGGGTCCACCCAGAGGCTGACTTCGGCGCCAGGCTGGTAGTGCTTCGTCGATTTGACCAGCCATTCGATGCCCCGCGCCTGGATAGTGAGGTTGTAGGTCATGCCTTCGAAGATGGTCTTGGTGACGACGCCGTTGAAACCGCCGTCCTGAGGCGGCCGCAGTTCCATGTCTTCCGGCCGGATCTGGACATCGACAGGCCGGTTGGTCCCGAAGCCGACGTCGACGCAGTCGAAGTCGTAGTCGGCAATGCGCACGAGCTTATCGTGGACCATGAGGCCGTCGACGATGTTGCTGTCCCCGATGAAGTCGGCAACAAAGGCGTTTTCCGGTTCATTGTAGATGTTTTCCGGCGTGCCGATCTGCTGGATATAGCCCTGGTTCATGACGACGACCGTGTCGGACATGCTCAGGGCCTCTTCCTGGTCGTGGGTGACGAAGACGAAGGTAATGCCCAGTTCCTCTTTGATCTTGATGAGTTCCAGCTGCATACTGCGCCGCAGTTTGCGGTCCAAGGCGCTCAGCGGTTCGTCCAGGAGCAGGACCCGCGGCTCATTGACGACGGCCCGGGCGATGGCCACGCGCTGCTGCTGGCCGCCGGACAAGTCGACGATGTTGGCATGTTCATAGCCGTCGAGGTTGACCAGTTTCAGGGCATAGCGGATCTTGTCGCGGATATAGTCGCGGGACTTGCCGTGGATTTTCGGACCGAAGGCGATATTTTCGGCGACGTCCATATGGGAAAAAAGAGAATAATTCTGGAACACCGTATTGACCTGGCGCCGGTTCGGCGGCAGCTGGGTGATATCGGCTCCCTCAAAGAGGATGCGCCCTTCATCAGGCGTCTCAAAGCCGGCAATGAGGCGGAGCGTCGTCGTCTTGCCGCAGCCGCTGGGGCCGAGGAGGGTGACAAATTCATTTTCCGAAATCGCCAGGTCCAGGCCGTCTAATACCTTGTGCCCATCATAGGTCTTGGATACGTGCTCCAAGTGAATCAATTCTTTTTCCATTCTCACTTCTCCTTCTATTTATGAATAAGACCGTAAAAAAAGGGAGTCGCATAAGCTCGATGCGAGGTCCCTTTCTCGATATTATTTTCTACGGGTCCCTTCGCCCCATGGCAGGGACGTCGTCCAATAGGACGGACGCGGGCGTTCCGGTGCTACGCGCGCCGCTTTGGTCCGGACCAGAGCGGGTTTGGTGGAACCGACGGATTTCGCCTGGACCTGGGCAGCCTTCTGACTATGCTGTTCATGCCATTCCTTCAGGCTCGGGAAAATCGGCGCTTCCTTTTCCTGCATCGTCATGGCCGACCGCTTATAGGGCTGCATGGCCATGGCTTCATGACCGGCGAGGCGCCAGATTTCCCGCCGCGTCTGTTCGACGGTCTGGACGTAGTTCATGGTCTCCGTATAATGCGGGACGCCACGGGCCCGGTCGACGGCACCGGGGCCGGCATTATAGGCCGCTTCGGCATAGACGAAGGGCTTGTCCCACGTACGGTAGCGTTCGACCATCTGGCCGAGGTATTTGACGCCGCCAAAGATGTTCTCCCGCCGGTTGTACGGGTTGACGTTGAGCGAGGCCGCCGTAGCCGGCATGAGCTGGGCGATGCCGACGGCGCCGACACCGGAAACGGCAGAATTGTCGAAATGGCTTTCTGTCGTAAAGACAGCCGTGACCAGGATCGGGTCGACGTCATACATATAGGATGCATCGCAGATATCCTGGGCGATAGCCGCCGCTTCGCTGCCGCGGATATATTTGCTGACCTGGTCGTAGACCATTTCTTCCTGTGTAATGGCCTGGACCGGCGCCAGGGCCATAACAGCCAGCAAAAAGGCCGCCATTTTTGTCTTACAGGCTTTGCTAAGTATCAACTTTCACATTCCTCCCCACTCACGACGATACTCTACCTTTTATTATAGCATGGTCGTCAAGCTATCGGCCAATGCCTTTTACGTCTGCCCTATTAGGGTTCTGCATCATAGTTCCCATTCGACGTGTTAGTATCCTTCACCATATTCCTAATCGAGTTCAACAGGAACGAAATCGAAGGCTTCGACGTCGAAGAGGCCCGTGTCCAGTAATTTCAGTTTGGGAATGACGGGCAGGCTCATGAAACAAAGGGTCATGATGACGTCGACCTCATCGCTGACGCCCAGGATATGATGGGCCTTGGCGTAGAGCTCATCCATGGCGGCATCGACGGCAGCTGCCGGCTGGTCGCTCATGAGGCCGGCAATGGGCAGGGGAATGGCTGCCAGGACCTGTCCGTCCAGGACGATGGCCATGCCGCCCTTCTGGGTTTCCAGGGCCTTGACGGCAGCAGCCATGTCCCCGTTGTTCGTGCCGGCGACGATGATGTTATGCGAATCGTGGGCAATGGACACGGCGACGGCGCCCCGCTTCAGGCCGTAACCGCGCAGCAAGCCCAGGCCGACGTTGCCCGTGCCGTGATGGCGTTCGACGACGGCGACCTTGACGATATCGGCCTGCGGGTCGTAGATGAAATCGTCGCGGTCGTCGCGCCGGATGGAAGCTTGTCCCTTTTCAGTGACGACGCCTCCCGGCAGGATATCGATGGTCCGGACCTGGTCCGATGTCAGGTGCATGACCAATTTATCTTCAGAAAAGCCGGCAATGCAGACGGAACTGCCGACGGCGCTGTAATCGGCTCGCGTAAAGGGCAGGCTGTACCGGCCTTTTTCGGCTACTTTCCGGCCGCCGATGAAGGTCGCCAGGGCCTTGAAGTCCTTCAAATCCTCGAAGAGGACAATGTCCGCCCGCTTGCCCGGTGCCAGGGCGCCGCGGTCGTCGAAGTGATAGCAGTCGGCGGCGTTGAGGGTCGCCATGGTAATGGCCGCTTCCGGCGACAGGCCGGCGGCGACGCAGAGGCGCAGGTGTTCGTTGAGGTGGCCTTTCTCGAAAATCGTCTTGGGATGAAGGTCGTCCGAGCAGAGCAGAAACCGGCGCAGGTTGGCCGGCGTCACGGCCTTGACCAGGTTGGGCAGGTCATGGCAGGCCGAGCCGTTGCGCAGCATGACATATATACCGGCCTGGAGGCGCGCTTCGACGTCATCCAAGGTGAAACATTCGTGGTCCGTCCGGATCCGGGCCGATGCATAGGCTTGCAGGTCCTTGCCCGAGATACCGGGGCTGTGGCCGTCGATGGGCTTTTTCGCTTCATAGGCGGCGACGAGCTTGTCCAGGACGGCATCGTCGCCGTTCAGGATGCCCGGGCAGTTCATAAATTCGCCGACGCCGAGGATGCGGTCGTCTGCCAGGGGCCCTTTCATATCGTCGGCTTCCAGCACAGCGCCGCTGTGGTCGAACGGCGTCGCCGGGACGCACGACGGCACCATGAAGCGGATGTCCAGGGCCGTCTTTTCTGCGGCTTCCATCATGTAGCGCAGGCCGGCCAGGCCGCAGACATTGACGATTTCATGCGGGTCGGCGACGACGGTCGTCGTCCCCAGGGGTACGACGAGGCGGCCGAACTCTTCCGGGCTGACATAAGACGACTCGATATGGATATGGCTTTCGATGAGGCCCGGTGCAGCATAAGCCCCATGGGCCTCGATGACTTCCCGTCCTTCATAAGGGCCGCCGACGCCGGCGATGACGCCGTCAGCCACGACGATATCCCCGGTCCGGATGGTCTGTGTATAGACGTCGACAATCCGGCAGTCCTTGAGGACGACGTCCCCCGGTTCCAGGCCCCGGGCTACGGCAATGCGCCGTTTTAAAAGATTCCCTGTCATAGTCATAAAGTGCTCCTTCCCTTCGGCAAAGGCGTAAATTTTTTTCTTTCGGACTCATTGTATCATAAATTTCCTTTTTTTGACAAAATAGTTGCTCAAAAAGGCAGAACCCCCTATAATAATTATATTCAGTTGATGTCCGTCGTCTTTTTGGCTTTATGTGTGTACATGTATGGGTATCAACTTGTTTCATTTCAAAAGGAGTGTGAATGTATTATGGAAAACCAACCGTCCTTTCTCGACCGGTTCTTTCACCTGAGTGAAAACGGCACGACGGTCCGCACGGAAATCCTGGCTGGCATCACGACGTTCATGACCATGGCCTACATCCTGGCCGTCAACCCGACCATCATGAGTGCCGCCGGCATGGACAAAGGCGCCGTCCTCACGGCGACGGCCCTGGCCTCCTTCATCGGGACGCTGTGCATGGCCTTCTTTGCCAACTACCCCTTCGCCCTGGCACCGGGCATGGGCTTGAACGCCTTCTTCGCCTTTACCGTCGTCCTGCAGATGGGCTACACCTGGGAAATGGCCCTGGCTGCCGTCTTCTTTGAAGGCCTGATTTTCATCGTCCTGTCCCTGACCAATGTCCGCGAAGCCATCTTCAACGCCATCCCTATTACCTTGAAGAAAGCCGTCTCTGCCGGCATCGGCCTGTTCATCGCCCTCATCGGCCTGCTGAACGCCCAGATCATCGTCGCCAATCCGGCAACCAAGATCGCCCTGTTCTCGTTCAAACAGTCCGCTGCTACGGGGACCTTCCACACCGTCGGCATTACGGTCCTCCTGGCCATGCTCGGCATCGTCTTCACGGCCGTCCTCATGGTCAAGAAAGTCCGCGGCAACATCCTCTGGGGCATCCTCTTCACGTGGATCCTGGCCATCCTCTGCGAACTGACCGGCCTCTACGTCCCCAACCCGGAAATGAAGATGTTCAGCGTCATCCCCGACCTGTCCGGCGGTGCCGCTGCCTTTGCTCCGGCCAGCCTGAGTCCCATCCTGGGCCAGCTCGACTTCAGCCGCGTCTTCAGCCTGGACTTCCTGGTCGTCATGTTCGCTTTCCTCTTCGTCGATATCTTCGACACGTTGGGCACGCTCATCGGCGTCTCGTCCAAGGCCAACATGCTCGATGAACGGGGCCGCCTGCCTCGCATCAAAGGCGCCCTCCTGGCCGACGCCGTCGCCACGACTATCGGGGCAGTCCTCGGTACGAGTACGACGACGACCTTCGTCGAAAGCGCTACCGGCGTCAGCGAAGGCGGCCGCACGGGTCTGACGGCAGTCTGCGTCGCCGTCCTCTTCGCCTTGTCCCTCTTCCTGTCGCCGTTCTTCATGGCCATCCCGGCCTTTGCTACGGCACCGGCCCTGGTCATCGTCGGCTTCCTCATGCTGACCTCCGTCGCCGGCATCGATTTCAATGACTTCAGCGAATCCATTCCGGCATACATCACCATCATTGCCATGCCGTTCTGTTACAGCATCTCTGAAGGCATCTCCTTCGGCATCATCTCGTATGTCGTCATCAACCTGCTCACAGGCAAACGGGAAAAGATTTCCCTCCTCATGTACTGCCTGGCCGTCATCTTCGTCATGAAGTACATTTTCTTGTAAGAGATGGGGGCTAGTGGCTAACAAAAAAGCTGTCGCATAAGCGACAGCTTTTTTGTTATACGAACCACGAACCACGAACCACGAACCACGAACCACGAACCACGAACCACGAACCACGAACCACGAACCACGAGCCACGAGCCACTAAAATTACTTCAGCAATCCTTTTTCGGCGATGAAGTCGGAGACCATGTCGGCGGCGGTAGCCGTGATCTTGATGCAGTGCTTGCGGTATTCCGGCGTACCGAAGCTGAGGGTATTGAGGGCCCGGCAGCAGGTGGCGCCGAAGTGCTGTTTGAAGCGGTCATGAAATTCGCTGGTGTATTTATAGACTTCCGGCAAGGGCTTTTCGTCCGGTGTCCGGCGGCCGACGAGGGCGCCGATGACCAGACAGGCCCCGCTCAAAGCGCCGCAGACACAGCCCGACCGGCCGATGCCGCCGCCCATGCCCGAAGCCATGCGGATGGCCACGTCCGGCAACTGGAGGTTCATCGTATCGTTACAGGTCTTGATGACCGATTCGATACAGTTATTGCCCTGCAAATGATACTGTTCTGCTAATTTATATTCTCTTTCCATGAGGATCAATCCTTTCGTAATTAACTCCGGCCTTCGCCGTCCTTGAGATCGTCGGCGATCTTATGGAGGACCTTCTTGGCCTGCTGACGGCGATGCCAGTACCACAGGCCGCCGTAGACGATGGCGATGACGATGAGGACGATGGTCAGGCGCATAGAATGTTCTTCCATCATGACCAGGTCGTGGCCGACCAGGACTTCGCAGGCTACAGACGGCAATTTGCCGATGAAGCAGCCCAGGATATAGTCGCGGTAGCTGATGCGGCTCAGCGCCCCCAGGGCCGTGACCAGGCCGTTCGGCGAATACGGGACGGCCCGGGCCAGGGTCATGGCCTGCCACGTACTGTAGTGGTCGAGCTTGCTGAGCATGCGGCTCTTCTCGATGACCTTCTTGGCCTTATGGCGGAACAGGGTCCGCATGAAGAAGAAGCTGATGATGACGCCGATAGTCTCGGCCACCCAGGAGACGACGGTCCCGCCGACGACGCCGAAGAGGACGCCGTTGGCCGTGGAAATGAAGATGGACGGCAGGAAGCCGACGATGTTGATGACGATGTCGATGATCATGCTGACCAGGACGGCCCAGGCGCCGAAGGAGCGCAGGTAGTCGATGGTCCCCTGCATATTGCCGCTCGTCGACAGCTGCCAGACCGTGCGGTAAAAGTCAGGGATGGCCACATAAATCGCGGCCAGCATGATCACTAAAACGGCAAAGAAAGCGATTTTGATATGTGTTTCATGAATCTGCTGCGTAGTCATTCGGATGCCTCTTTCTATTTTCGTTCCTGCATCTTGGCCATTTCGGCAATCTTATCGTGCTTGAGCTTGGTCAGGTACATGGACCCGCCGATGATGAGCACGCCGCCGGCAACGGTCAGGCCCGTCAGGATTTCGCCAAAGATGACGAAGCCCCAGAGGGCGTTGAAGAAGACGCCGATATAGGAAACGAAGCTGACGACGACGGGATTGGCCGTCGCATAAGCATTGGTCATCCAGATCTGGGCGATGACGCTGAACAACGCCAGACCGCCATAATAGATCCAGTCGCCATGAGCCGGCATGACGAAGCCGCCGGTCAGGGCCATGAGGACGATGCCGGCCAGGGCGGCACAGACCAGGAAGTACAGGACGACTTCATACGGGTGATGACGGCCGGAACCGGTGAGCTTGCTCACCGTTGTGTAGGCACCGGCGGCAAAGACGGCCTGCCCCAGGGCGAACAGGGAATAGACGTTGAAGGACGAAAAATTCCAGGGCCGGACGACGAGGCAGCCGCCGATGAAGATGATGAGCAGCGGCAATTTCGACCCAGGCGGCAGGACTTCCTTTAAGAAAAGCGCCGCGAAGAGCATGACGAAGAACGCCGACAACTGGGAGATGATGGATACGTCGGCCAAGGGCATGCCGCGGAGGGCATAGAAGATGCAGATCATGCCGATGCCGCCGAGGACACCGCGCAGGGTCAGCGTCGGTATGTCCTGCTTCGACAGATGTACATGCTGGATGCGCATGAGCCCCAATATCAGAAGGGCACTGAGGAAGCCGCGGAAGAACGCGATTTCCCCAGTGCTCGTCGTATAGGACAATTCTTTTACGATGACATT
The DNA here is from genome assembly GCF_003010495.1 of Megasphaera elsdenii DSM 20460. Taxonomy (NCBI): domain Bacteria; kingdom Bacillati; phylum Bacillota; class Negativicutes; order Veillonellales; family Veillonellaceae; genus Megasphaera; species Megasphaera elsdenii. The sequence goes on from NZ_CP027570.1 coordinate 2,389,639, forward strand.
CTGGATACTGAAGGCCAGGGCCGATAAGATAGCGTAAATAACCCCTTTACTCAAACCAAAGGCCTCTTTTCCTAGTGCTTGGCAGCAATGGCGTCGACAAAAGCCAGGACGGCTTTCTTCATGTCTTCTTTGTCGATGGAATCGCTGAAACGGACCGGTTTGTCCTTGAGATCAGCCAGGGGCTTGGGCAGGGCAATGCCCGTGACGCTGCTGATGTCGGCCAGCATGTCGAAGGGATCATCGCTCTGGCGCAGGGCCAGGGCTTCGCAGATGACCGGCGGGAATTTATAGGGATGAGCCGTCGCCATGACGACAGTGTGGCGGCCTTCGTCCAGGCCCTGGCGGTGGCGGTTCATGCCGACGCCGTAAGCGACCGCCGTATGGGGATCGAGGAGATAGCCAAAATCATTGTAGACGTGGTTGATGACGGCCTTCGTTTCGTCATCGTCGATCCAGCCGCCTTCAAATTCCTGGCGGAGGGTCTTCAATTCCGCTTCCGAAACGCTCATCTTCCCCGTTTCCAGCAGGTCTTTTTCCCACTGGGCGACCTTTTGGGCATTCTGGCCGGCGACGTAGAACAAGAAGCGTTCAAAGTTGCTCGACAAGAGGATGTCCATAGACGGGCTCGACGTCGTATAGAAATCGCGGTTCATATCGTAGACGCCGGTTTCAAAGAAGTCGGCCAGGACCTTGTTCTGATTGGATGCACAGATCAGTTTGCCAATGGGGATGCCCATTTTCTTGGCGAAATAGCCGGCCAGGATATTGCCGAAATTCCCTGTCGGGACGATGACGTCGAATGTTTCGCCTTCGCTGATGGCGCCATTATCGACGAGGGAGACATACGTCGATACATAGTAAGCGACCTGCGGGAACAAGCGGCCGATGTTGATGGAGTTGGCGCTGGAGAAGAGGACGCCTTTTTCGTTGGCATAGGCATTGACTTCGGCGCTGGTGAAAACGCGTTTCAAGAAGCTCTGAGCGTCGTCGAAATTGCCGTAAATGGCCGAAACCTTGACATTGTCCCCTTCCTGCTTCTGCATCTGCTGCTTCTGCATGGGGCTGACGCCTTCGCTGGGATAAAAGACCATGATATTCGTACCGGGTACATCTTTGAACCCTTCCAGGGCGGCTTTACCCGTGTCGCCGCTGGTCGCCGTCAGGATAAGGATATCCCGGTCTTCTTTTTCCTGCTTCTTGGCCGCCGTCAGCAAGTACGGGAACAACGACAGGGCCAGGTCCTTGAAGGCCAGCGTCCGGCCGTGGAACAGTTCGGCAATGGACAAATCCGTATCGATGGAATGGAGCGGTACGATGCGGTCATCGCGGAAAGTCGTATCATTGTAGGCCGAAGCGATCATCTGCTTCCGTTCTTCCGCCGTGAAATTCGTAAAGAAATGGGACAAGACGGCTTCAGCGATGTCCTGATAGGATTTGCCGGCCAGGTCTTTATAAGACAGGACATTTTCCGGGAATGATTCCGGTACATAAAGGCCTCCGTCAGCAGCCAGCCCATGCAAGAGTGCATAAGACGGCGAAACACATTCGTCAGATCGTGTACTTCTAAAATTCATCGATAAAATCCCCCTTTTTGGCTAACCTCATAGAATGGCTATAAGTAGTTCTATTATAATGGGAAATCCCCATATTGTCCACTGTTCCTCAAGGACTGACGGGCATTTTCCGCTTATCTTTCGGCCCCGGCGTCTCTTTGTTTTACCAGTAATCTGTAGTATAATGGAAAGGTAAACGATAAACTTGATAAGCATCCGCAGAAATGAGGTATACCATGGAAAAATTAGCCATCATCGACATGGGCTCTAACTCCATCCGCTTTGTCGTCATGCAGATTGCCGACAACCAGTCCTATTCCCTGCTCTACCAGGAAAAGGAAGCCATCCGCCTGGGCCACGGCCTGAGCCAGACCGGGGTCATCAGCGAAGAAGGGGTGCAGCGGGCCCTGACCTGCCTGCACGTCTATAAACACATCATGGAAGTCATGGACATCCATGAATGCCGGGCTGTCGCGACAGCAGCCGTCCGCAATGCCAGCAACGGCGAAGCCTTCTTGCAGCGCATCAATGCGGAAACGGGCATCACGATGGAAGTCATCAGCGGCGAACGCGAAGCGTACTTGGGTTATCTCGGCGTCATCAACACCATTGCCATGAAAGATTTCCTCATCTTCGACCTGGGCGGTGCCAGCGTCGAAATGACCTTGGTCCGCAATGGCGAAGCCGTTCATTCTCTGTCGGTCCCCATCGGCGCCGTCACGCTGACTGAAAAATTCGGCACCCAGGGCAACCCGGACGCCGACGCCATTGCCAGCCTGATGAAATTCGTCCGCAAAAAAATGGCCGCCGTCCCCTGGATCCAGGACATCCACCTGCCCATCGTCGGCATCGGCGGCACAGCCCGTAATTTCGCCAAGATGGACCAGCGGGCGACGAATTACGAATTGTCGAAGCTCCACAACTACATCATGCCCTTGGACCACTTCGAAGGCCTGTACCAGGAAATCACGACGCGGACCAGCGCCAACCGCAAGAAAATCGCCGGGCTGTCCAGCGAACGGTCAGACCTCATCGTCGCTGGTGCTGCCGTCATCAAGACCATCTTCGACATGACGGGCAGTCCGGAAATGGTCGTCAGCGGCTGCGGTCTCCGCGAAGGCTTGTTCTATGAATATTATGCCTCCTACTGCCACCTGCCCTCGCCTCGCTTCGACGACATCCTCGATTTCAGCGTCAAGAACTTCCTCGGGACCCTGAGCGGCGTCATCATCAACCAGGCCCACTACGACCAGGTCACGCGCATCGCAACGCAGCTCTTCGATCAGCTCCAGCCCCTCCACGGCTATGGCCCGCGGGAACGCCTCTTATTGCAGACGGCAGCCCGCATGCACGACGTCGGCAAGATTGTCAACTTCTACAATCACGCCCGCCACTCGGCCTTCATGATCGCCCACGCTCCGCTCTACGGCCTGACCCAGGTCGAACAGATCATTACCGGCTTCATCGCCGGCTTCCACCACGGCATCAGCCGCAAGATCATCCGGGCCTACCGCTATGCCAACATGGCCTCGGCTGAAGACTGGATTATGATCCGCAAGCTCTCGACCATCCTGGCCCTGGCCGAAGCGTCGGACCTGACGTATGAACAAATCGTCACCAACGTCGAAGTCACGCTGGCCGAAAACGTCGCCGTCATGATCCTCACGACGACACCGGGCTCGACATACAACGCGGCCGACTACGAAATGAAACAACTGAGCAAACAATTCAAAAAAGAATTCGGTGCCTCCCTGCTCCTCGTCTGGAAATAAGGGTGCCGGGTGAAAAAGGCGCTGTCCTATGAAGACGGCGCCTTTTTGTGTTTGAAGTTGAAAGTTTGATGAAGGAGCCTCGCATGATGGCAGAAGCCTTCGTGCGACAGGGCCCTTTTTCTCTTATCGCCGCGTCATGTCGGCGGCGGTGACGTCGGGATGGTGGTACTGGTCTTCGGCGAGGACCTTTTTTCCATGGACGGTGACGGCCTGCTGGGGACACCAGTGGACACAGGCCAGGCAATGGCTGCAATGGGACCCGATGACGGCTCGTTTGGCCGTACAGATGATATTGCTCACGGGGCAGATGCGGGCGCAGAGGCCGCAGGCAATGCAGCGTTCCCCGTCGACGGAAGGCGTCAGCCAGCGTTCCCCGGCACGGCGGACCAGGCCCAGGTTCATGAGCCAGGCCGATGCAGACGAACGGATGGCGTCGGTATCCCGGATCTGCCTGCGTATCTTATCGGCGGCAGCGGCAATCAGCTCATCGGCGTGGTCCAGGCGGTTCGTGTCGTAGCGGATATGGCGGCGCGACGCGATGGTGCTGTTGGCAATCATCGGCAAGACGGCGCCATACGACAAGGCACACTGCTGGCGCTGCAAAATCCGGTCCATCGTCTTGAGCGCCCGGCCGGCCGTACTGCCGCAGGTGGCGATGCCATAGAAATACGTCGATTTCTGGAACCGGACTTGTCTGATGAAATCCTGTACGGGGTCAGGAAGATCCCCGAAATAGACGGGAAAGACGAAGCCGATGATGCGGTCCTGGATGCGCTGGCACCGTTCGTGGATAGCCGAAATGGGCACCGCCGTATCGCCGGTCAGTTCAGCCAGTTTCTTGGCCACATATAATGAATTTCCCGTTCCTGAAAAGTAAAGAATCATAAGGCTCACCTCAGAGACCGCACTGCAAATTTCCCTTTTGCAGACGGACGGTATTTTACATCCATTATAGCATGAAACCCTGTCATTTGTCTTGATACATTTGTCTTGATACATTTGTCTTTACACGTATCCGCGTTCACAAAGGCTGACGAAAGTCCCGTCGCCAATGATGATATGGTCGAGGACGGGGATTTCCATGATCTGGCCGGCATCGGCAATGCGCTGGGTGACGACGATGTCCTCGTGGCTCGGTTCAGGGTTCCCCGACGGGTGGTTGTGGACCAGGACGACGGCCGCCGCATTGTAGCGCAAAGCATAACGGAAAACCTCCCGCGACTTGGCCAGGCTGGCGTTGATCGTACCGATGGTCAAAGTCCGATAGGCGATGAGCTGGTTCTTCGTCGATAAATAGACGGCGCCGAACTGTTCCTGCGGCAAAAAGCGCAGGTCTTCCATGACATAGCCGGCAATGGCCTGGGGCGTACTGAAATCGGGTGCCGCTTCCTTGACATGCTGCCGGGAAATGCGCCGTCCCAGCTCGACAGCGGCACAGACCGTGACGGCCTTGTCCGTCCCGATACCGGGAATCTGGCAGAGGTCACCGATACTGGTATCGCTGAGATAACAAATATTTTCCCCTGGCAGGGAATGGAGGACCTGCCGCGACACATCGAGGACGGATTGTCCCTTCGTACCCGTCCGCAATAAAATCGCCAGCAAATCCTGATCGGTCACAGCGGCCGGGCCGTGACGGAGGAATTTTTCCCGCGGTTTCTCACAAACAGCGAGGCTGCGGAAAGGATCGCTCATACATGGACCTTGGCCTTGTGGAACAACTTGCATACCTGGGACAAGGGCAGGCCGACGACATTGGTATAGGAACCGTTGATTTTATCGACGAAAGCCGCAGCCCGGCCCTGTATGCCATAGGCACCGGCTTTGTCCAGCGGTTCCCCGGAAGCGACATAGGCTTTGATTTCCTTTTCACTGAGCCGTCGGAACCAGACCTTCGTTTCGACGACCTTCGTGTATTCCTTGTGGCCATTGATCAGAGCGATGCCCGTATAGACGGAATGTTTCCTGCCCGATAATTCGCGGAGCATCTCGATGGCCGCCGCTTCATTCTTGGGTTTACCCAGCATTTCCCCATCGATGGCGACGATCGTATCGGCCCCCAGGACCCACTGGCCCGGGAATTTCTCGGCTACATCGCGGGCTTTCCCCAGAGCCTGGGCCTGGACGTATTTCTCCGGGTCCTTCTTTTTCGGCGATTCTTCATTATACGTACTCGGATTGACCATATAGGCGACGCCGATTTGCGTCAACAGTTCGCGGCGACGGGGCGAACCAGAAGCTAAGATAAGCATGTAATCCCTCCTAAATTACTGAAGATGACGGAAGAGGATGGCTGCCAGGATGACGCCGATGATGCTGAGCATGTTCGGAGCCAGGTGGATGCCAAACTGCAATTCCATGAGATAAAGATTGAGGTGAATATTCTGGATATTCAAGATTTCATAATGCTGCGTCAGCGCCGGCAGGATGCCCTTCAAGGCCGGGACCGCATACAACGCTTCCCCGACGATACCACCGAGGATGCCGCCGACGATGAGAAAGATAAAAAAGAACAGCAGGCTGTGTGAACCAGGGGTTTTCATGGACTACCTCCATTATACACGAAAGATACGAAGGGGCCGCCCTTTCTCATGAAATTCTAATCCATTCTGAGAAAGGCAGCCCCTTTTTTAATAAATGACCTTATTGATTTTTCTTTTTCTGCATTTTAGCCCACGTATCGCGGAGGCCGACGATGCGGTTGACGACGAAATGGTCTGCCGTCGTATCGGGATCAATGACAAAATAGCCCTGGCGCAGGAACTGGAACTTATCACCTACGTGGTACGTTGCCAATGCCTTTTCAGCCTTGCTGTGGTATACATCGAGGCTGTGGGGATTGATCTGGTCGAGGAAATCCTTGCTTTCCCCTTCTTCTTCGCTGCCATCGTCCTTGAGGAGATAATCATAGACGCGGGTTTCGACATCGACAGCATCTTCGGCGTTGACCCACTGCAGCGTCCCTTTGACCTTGCGGTTGGCGTTGGCACCACTGCCGCTCTTGCTTTCCGGATCATACGTGCAGTGCAGTTCGACGATGTTGCCGTCTTCATCTTTGATGACTTCTTCGCACTTGATGATGTACGCATATTTGAGGCGGACTTCCTTGCCCGGAGCCAGGCGGAAGAATTTCTTGACCGGTTCTTCCATGAAGTCATTGCGTTCGATGTAGAGGTTCTTGCTGAACGTCATTTCACGCGTGCCCATGGCTTCATTTTCCTGGTTGTTGTCGGCTGTCATCGTTTCCGTCTTGCCGTCGGGATAGTTGGTGAGGACGACCTTGATCGGGTCGATGACCGTCATCAGGCGCGGTGCTTTCAGCTTCAAGTCTTCGCGGATGCAGTATTCCAAGAGAGAAATATCGACCAGGCTGTCAGCCTTGGCGACGCCGATGCGTTCGCAGAAGTCACGGATCGATTCCGGCGTGTAGCCGCGGCGGCGGATACCGGAAATGGTCGGCATACGCGGGTCATCCCAGCCGCTGACGATGCCCTTTTCGACGAGGAGACGCAGTTTGCGCTTGCTCGTGATCATGTTGGTGACATTCAGGCGGGCAAATTCGATCTGCCGCGGTTTCTGGCCTTCCGGATCGTCCCAGTCTTCGAGGACCCAGTTGTACAGCGGACGATGGGCTTCAAATTCCAGCGTGCAGATAGAATGTGTAATGCGTTCGATGGCGTCCGATACAGGATGAGCGAAGTCGTACATCGGATAGATGCACCACTTGTCGCCCGTCCGGTGATGCGAAGCATGGACGATACGGTAAATGACGGGGTCGCGCATATTGAGGTTCGGGCTGGCCATATCTATCTTGGCGCGCAGGACCTTTTCCCCATCGGCATACTTGCCGTCCTTCATTTCTTCAAAGAGCTGGAGATTTTCTTCGACACTGCGGTTGCGGTACGGGCTTTCCTTCCCCGGCGTATTGAACGTGCCGCGGTATTCGCGGATTTCATCACCCGACAGGTCATCGACATAAGCCTTGCCCAGGCGGATCAATTTCTTGGCATATTCATAGAGCTTATCGAAATAATCCGAAGCATAGAACATACGGTCATCCCAATCGAATCCGAGCCATTTGACATCTCGCTTGATCGATTCGACATATTCCGTATTTTCCTTGGACGGATTGGTATCATCAAAACGGAGATTCGTCAGTCCGCCATATTTCTTGGCAATGCCGAAATTCAGGCAAATCGACTTGGCGTGGCCGAGGTGGAGATAGCCATTCGGTTCCGGCGGGAAACGGGTATGGACCCGCTTGCCATATGTATTCTTTTCGTTGTCTTCATCGATAATATTTTCAATAAAATTCTTGGTCGTTTCGTTATCCATCGATGTAACTCCCTTTCATATATGTATAAATGCCTTCAATACCACATTATACCGTGATTTACACCTATTTGGCAACCATTTTAGAGGGATTTGTGATGAGAGGCTGGTCCCGCCCGGAGCCATTGCAAATATGTCATATTCCGAGTACAATAAAGGTAATACGACTTAGGAGGTAATATACGTTATGCCTAGTGCAATGAGTATTCATTTTGAATCGGATCATCCTTTTATCGCCGTTCCTTTGGAATGTGAAACCATTGAGGATTTGCAGGACCGGATCGACGAAATTTTGAAGAAACCTTATGACATGATTGCTTTTGATGCCGGCCTCTTCAACGGCACCATCAATTTGTCCCAGCTCTGGAACGCCTTGTTATTCATCGCCCGTGACGCAGAACAGCCGTCGGTACTCTTTTCCTGCGATAAGAGCAAGCTGCCGGAAATGTATCAGACCGACAACGATTATGCCACGATTCTGCGCTTTGCCATCCGCTCGGCCCTCATCGACGCGGTCAAAATCGAAGGCAGCCTCGACGAAGATGATATCGACGATATCGCCGGCCAGGCCGTCGACCTGGGCAGTGTCCCCATCATCGTCATCCGTGCTGACCAAGGCGCAAAGGCCGATGAATTAGTCCAGAAGATGGAAAGCCGCTGGGATTTGGAAGCCAAGACCTTTGAACTGGCCGTCCCCGTCCAGACTCAGGAAGACATCCAGGCCCTGGAAGATGCAGCCAAAGCCTTCCACGAAGCCCATCATGACGCAACGGTCATCCCCCATCCTATCGGCAAAATTGCCAAGGAAGCCATGCTTCGCGGCGACACCTTCGGCGCGCCCCTGCTCTACACGACAGACGGCGAAGAAACAGAAACGTTGCCGACCAGTACAGCTATCCACAAACTGCTCCATCCGGAAGAATGATAGAAAAAAGGGCTTGTCGCACGACGACAAGCCCTTTTAAGTGGTTAGTCCCTTTTTCTTTTACTGCAAATTCTTAGTCAACAGCTGGTTGACGACGCCCGGGTTGGCCCGGCCTTTGGTTTCTTTCATGATCTGGCCGACGAGGAAGCCGATGGCTTTCTTCTTGCCTGCCTTATAGTCAGCCACGGACTGCGGGTTGGCGGCGATGACTTTCTTGACCATGTCTTCCAGGGCCCCTGTATCAGTAATCTGGACCAGGCCCTGTTCTTTGACGACGACATCAGCCGATTTGCCGGATTCCCACATTTCCGGCAGGACTTTCTTGGCAATCTTGCCGGAGATAGTCCCTTTGGCGATGAGCTTCAAGAGACCAGCCAGGTCAGCCGGTTTGACTGGCGAAGCCGTGATGTCGACGTTTTCTTCGTTCAATTTCTTGGCAAATTCGCCGAGCATCCAGTTGGCCGCTTCTTTGGCGTCGACGCCTTCTTTGACGACAGCTTCGAAGTAATCAGCCGTCTGTTTTTCCAGGGTCAGCAAGTTGGCATCGTATTCGGACAAGCCCAGTTCATCCTGGAAGCGCTGGCAGCGGGCATCGGGCATTTCCGGCAGTTCCTGACGGACCTGTTCGATGTATTCCGGCGAAACTTCGATAGGAATGAGGTCCGGTTCCGGGAAGTAACGGTAGTCGCTGTCCCCTTCCTTGACACGCTGGAGGATGGTAATGCCCTTGGCTTCATCCCAGCCGCGCGTAGCCTGCTGGATGGTGCCGCCTTCGTCGAGGATCTGTGCCTGGCGGACGGCTTCGTATTCAATGCCCTTCTGGACGGCACTGAAGGAGTTGATGTTCTTGATTTCCGTCTTGGTCCCCAATTTGTCCGAACCGACGGGACGGACAGAAATGTTGGCGTCGCAGCGCATACTGCCTTCTTCCAGACGGCAGTCGGAAACGCCGAGATACTGCATGATGGAGCGCAGTTTTTCCAGATAGGCTCTGGCTTCGGCACCGCTGCGCAGTTCCGGTTCGCCGACGATTTCCAGGAGCGGTACACCCGTCCGGTTATAGTCGACGCTGGTCGAGTCGGAGTTAGCGATGCTGCCGCCGCTGTGGACGAGCTTGCCTGCGTCTTCTTCCATGTGGATACGGGTCAGATGGATGCGGCGCTGTTTGCCGTCGACGTCGATGTCGATGTAACCGCCTTTGCAGATCGGCAGGTCGAACTGGGACGTCTGGAAGTTCTTCGGCAAATCCGGATAGTAGTAGTTCTTGCGGTCGAATTTGCTGAACGGCAGAATGTCGCAATGCAGGGCCAGGCCGGCTTTGACGGCATAATGTAGAACTTCTTTATTGAGTACGGGCAGGACGCCGGGCAGGCCTAAGCAGACCGGGCAGACGTGGGTATTCGGTTCGGCACCGAATTCTGTGCTGCAGCCGCAGAAAATCTTCGTTTTCGTTTTTAATTCGACATGGACTTCCAAGCCGATAACGGATTCATATTTCATTAAAGTTCAACCTCCCCCATGGGCGACGGCTTGCGAAGGTCCGTCCGATTCTGTTCAAACGTATAGGCCACGCGAAGCAGTGTGGCTTCGTCCAGGGCCTTGCCGATGAGCTGCATGCCGATGGGCAGGCCGTCTTTGTAGCCGCAGGGAATGCTGAGGCCCGGCAGGCCAGCCAGGTTCAACGTAACCGTGCAGACGTCGCCGAGGTACATAGCCAGCGGATTGTCGCTGTTCTGACCAATCTTGAAGGCTGTGTCCGGCGCCGTCGGCGTGAGCAGGACGTCGCATTTCTTCAAAGCTTCGTCGTAGTCCTGTTTGATCAGGGTACGGACTTTCATAGCCCGCAGATAATAGGCATCGTAATAGCCCGAGCTGAGGACGTAGGTCCCGAGGAGGATACGGCGTTTGACTTCGTCGCCAAAGCCTTCAGTACGGGTCTTGATGTACATGTCGACGATATCCTTGCCGTCGACGCGCATACCAAAACCGACGCCGTCGTAACGGGCCAGGTTGGAGCTGGCTTCGGCCGGCGCGATGATATAGTACGCAGCGATACCGTATTTCATGTGCGGCATGCTGACCGGTACGATTTCGGCACCGAGTTCCTTATACGTTTCGATAGCGTCTTCCAAAGCCTTGCGGCAGGTAGCGTCGAGGCCTTCGCCGAAGAATTCTTCGGGGACGCCGATTTTCATGCCCTTGACGTCATTGACCAAAGCCTGTTTGTAGTCTTTTTCGGCCTGGGGAATGGACGTCGAGTCCTTGGCGTCATGACCGGCAACGGCATTGAGGACGATGGCGCAGTCTTCGACGTCATTCGTGAAAGTACCGATCTGGTCCAGGGACGAAGCGAAGGCGATGAGGCCGTAACGGGAAATGAGGCCGTATGTCGGTTTGAGGCCGACGACACCGCAGTAGGAAGCCGGCTGGCGGACGGATCCGCCAGTATCCGAGCCGAGGGCCCAGACCGTTTCACCCGAAGCGACAGCAGCCGCCGAACCGCCGGAAGAACCGCCGGGGACGCAATCGAGGTTCCACGGATTGTGAGTCAGCTGGAAAGCCGAGTTTTCCGTCGAGCTGCCCATGGCAAATTCGTCCATGTTGGTCTTGCCCAGGCTGACGTAATCAGCTGCCATCAATTTGTCGATGACCGTCGCATTGTACGGCGATTTGAAATTTTCCAACATCTTCGAAGCACACGTAGCCTTCTGGCCTTTGATGCAGATGTTATCCTTAATGGCACCGGGGACACCGGCAAGGTCACTGATTGTTTCGCCAGCTGCGATTTTAGCATCGACAGCGGCAGCCGCTTCCAGGGCATATTCGCGGTTATCCGACAAGAATGCCTGTACTTTCGGTTCTACTGTATCTTTATGTGCAAGAAAAGCCTTGGTCAATTCGACAGCCGATACGTCGCCGTTGACCAGTTTTTCATGCAGTTCATGGATTGTTAACATACATACGCCTCCCTGTTAATCCTGGATGACTTTCGGAACTTTGAAATAGCCATCAGCCTGTTCCGGCGCATTCTGAAGCGCTTTTTCATTGGCCAGCGACGGCTGGGGAACGTCGTCGCGCATGACGTTGGACATAGATACGGCATGGGCCGTCGGTTTGACATCGGTCACATCGACCTGGCTCAAGAGATCCATGTACGATAAAATGTCGTTCAGCTGTTTCCCGACCGTTTCCATCTGGTCTTCCTTGACTTCCAGGCGGGACAACAGTGCGATCTTCTTTATTTCTTCGGCACTGATTTTCATACTGACACTCCTTGCAGATATTTTTAGCGTGACAAATCGGAATCGTTTGTCAAAATTCAACACATATATAATTTAATCACCTTTTGCCATATTTTGCAAGCCTCGGAGCCAATACCGCAGGTAGCAGACGGCAAACGAGGCTGCCCACCAAGACAGCCTCGTTTTGCGTTTGCAGTTTGCAGTAAATATCAACTCATCGCCTGTATGCGATACCGTAGGGGACGTCCCAGAGCCTTTTTGTCCCATCCGATGCAGGACGATTCCCCCAACGGATAGCAGCGGCGGGCGGCCCGCTACGCGCTGAGGGCTTCCCGAAGCGTCGTTGTCAATTTGAGTCTGTTGCGGCACAGCCGCATCTGACTCGTAGGGGCGTACACGTAGCGCGCCCGCTTTTGAACTCCGTAAATAACCGTGACTGCGTTCTTTTCCATCGCCTGACTGCGATACCGTAGGGGACGCCTAAAAGGCGTCCCGCCATGAATCCTGTGCCTAGCCGGAATTTATGACGAATGGCACGCGGTCGTAATACAATCATGAATTTGACGCGGCAAAGCCGCATCTGAGTCCAAGGCGGCCGGTGGCCTGCGGGACGCCCTTTGGGCGTCCCCTACAATGCCTACCCTCTCGTCAAGCGATAGATGAGAGCATTACAGATGGCGGCGGCGATGGTGCTGCCCCCTTTCCGTCCTTTGGCGACGATATACGGGACGCCGGCTTCCATAATGGTTTCTTTGGCATAGACGACGTTGACGAAACCGACGGGGACGCCGATGATCAGGGCCGGTTTCATCTTGCCAGCGTCGATGAGTTCCCGCAGGCGCAAGAGGGCTGTCGGCGCATTGCCGACGGCGACGATGACCGCCCCTTCCAGGGCCGCGGCTTTATCCATGGAAGCCTGGGCCCGCGTCGTCCCCTGGGCTTTGGCCACCGCCGCGACATCTGCATCGGCCATGAAGCAGACTTTACGGCAGCCCAGTTTCTCAAGGCCTGGCTGGCTGATACCCATGCAGGCCATATTGGTATCGGTCACGATAGTACAGCCCGATTTCAAGGCGGTCAGGGCCTGTTCGACGGCGCCTGGGCTGAAGCGCAGGTTGCGGACATAGTCGAAGTCGGCGCTGGTGTGGACGACGCGCTTGATGATGTCTTTTTCGTCCGGCGGCAGGATGATGTCGCCTAATTCGTCTTCAATGATTTCCATGCTGCGCCGTTCGATATCGGCCGGCAAAATATGTTCAATTTTCATGGGATCCTTCCTTTCGATGGATGCAGGCTGCGACGAAACGGGCGGCCCAGTCCCGTTTCCCCAGGAAATGGATATGGGGATAGCCGCCGACAAAGTGGTCGTCAGCGATGATGCAGGGCCAATGGCGCTGGCTCCCGGCCTTATAGGCCGTAAAGTCGCTGCCCCTGTCCGTGCTGTCCGAATAATGGAACTCGTGGGCCGTTACGGTATCTCCGGCCTGGCAGAAGAGATTGTCCTTTTCGGCCTGGAGAGTGACGTAGCCGAAGCGCTTCAAGGACGGCGTCATGAAGGTCTCGCCAGGAACGGCGCCGACCCAGGGCCAGCTGTGGTCCTGACTGTCGCGAAAGCTTTCATGGAGGTACATGAAGCCCCCACATTCGGCGAAGCACGGCACGTGTGCGGCCAGGGCCCGGCGCAGGGACGCCCGCATCGATTCGTTCTGGCTCAAAGCCTGGGCGTAGAGTTCGGGATAGCCGCCGCCGAGATAGATGCCGTCGCAAGGCGGCAGTTCCCTGTCGTGGAGGGGGCTGAAAAAGGTGAGGTCTGCTCCCGCCTCCCGCAGGACCTGGAGGCTGTCTTCATAATAAAAGCAGAAGGCTTCGTCCTGGGCTACGGCGATGATGGCTTGCCCTGCTGCCGGTGGCGCCGGAATGGGGCTGACTCTTGACAAAGGAGCGGCCTGACGGGCACAGGCCAAAAGGCCGTCCATGTCGAGGCTCTTTTCTGCCTGGAGAGCCAGTTTTCTCATGGTTTCCTGGAGGTCGGCAATTTCCCCGGCCGTGACCAGGCCCAGATGGCGGCTGGAAAAGGTGCAGTCCGGCATGTCCGGGAAACAGCCAAAAGCCTTCAGGCCCGATGCGGCTTCCCAGGACGATTTGAAATGTTCGTACACCATGGGCTTGATGCGGTTGACGATGAAACCTGCAACATGGCTGTCAGGACGAAATGCAGCCAGACCCTGCAAGACGGCGGCTAAAGACAATCCCGCACCGCGGCCGTCAACGACGAGGACGACCGGTGTATCCGTCGCCACAGCCAATTCATAGGCACTGGCTTCACGGCCCGTGCCGACGCCGTCATAATATCCCATGGCCCCTTCCAGGATGGAAATATCCGCAGCCGCGCCATGGTTCATCAGCACCTCCCGGGCAGCTGCCGCGCCCTGTTCATGGCGGCCGAAGAGAAAGAGGTCCAGATTATATGACGGCGTATCCAGGACCCGGCGATGGAACATGGGGTCGATATAATCGGGGCCGCTCTTAAAAGCCGCCGGCGACAAGCCGCGGTCCTTGAGGGCCTGCAGCAAGGCACAGACTACGGTCGTCTTGCCGCTGCCGCTGCGCGGAGCTGCCAAGAGCAGCCGCGGAAGCGGCGTAGGTGATATGGATGAGGGCATGAAAATCTCCTTTCGTGAATGTAGGGGCCGCAGGCCACTTTGTAGGGGCCGTCCCAAAGGGCGGCCCGCCTTCGCAGGGGAGGCAGTGGGCCGTCTTTCAGGTCGGCCCCTACGCAAGCCCCGGTCGGGGGGCTAGGCCTTCTCTGCGTCCTGACGGACAGCGGTAATGATATATACCGGGTTCTGGGCTATCATGAGGTGGTGCTGGCCGGCTTGTTTACTGCGGGCCGTGCTGACCTGGGTGATATCCAGGTGGTATTCGTCATGGGCAGCATAATAGGCCGTGACGGCGGCCAGGGTTTCCAAGGTAATGGCCGTGACGACCATGCGGCAGGTTTTGTTTTTGCGGTACAGGTCATCGAGGATGATGGCCAGATTGCCCTTCGTCCCGCCAATAAAGGCATAGTCCGGTACGATATCCAGCGATGGCAAGGTCTGGCTGGCATCGCCGGCGACAACGGTGACGTTGGACAGGTCGAAATGGCCAATGTTTTCTCGTAATACGTCCAGGGCTTCTTCATTGATCTCAAAGGCATAGACATGTCCAAACGGCGCCTGCAAGGCCAGTTCGACCGTACAGGAACCGGTGCCGGCGCCGATGTCACAGACGACGGCGTCCGCTGATGGCGCCAGCTTGGACAGGGAGACGCTGCGGATTTCCTGCTTGGTCATAGGCGCTTTGCCGCGCAGGAAGGCTTCGTCCGGCAGTCCATGGACGGGACGCACCCAGGGCCGGGCCTGTTCGTTTTCAATCATCATGACAGCCAGGGCATCCTCAGAGCGGCTGGTAAAATCGGCAGCTGTCCCGCGTAAGATGGTTTCATTGTCATAAGACAAATCGCAGCCAATGGCCACGGATACCGCATCCAGGCCGGCCTGACAGAGTTCCCGGCACAAGGCCGCCGGTGAATCGGATCCACCCGTCAGGACGAAGACTTTCCGGTGCTGGCAGACGGCGGCGACGAGGGATTCCTGGCGGCCGTGGCGGCTGACGACGAAAGCGTCGTTCCATGTCGTCTGCAAGGCCGCGGCAAAATAGACGAGACTGCTGATGCCGGCCAGACGGGTCACCGTGCAGCCGGGAATATCCGTAAGCAGGGCGGCGAGACTGAAAAAGCCGACATCTCCCGATACCAGGACGGCCACGGGGCCTTCGTCAGCAGATAGCGAGGCGGCGAGCCGGCAAATCTCGTCGCGCCGGTATGTCGGGACCAGGCGCTTCCCGGAAGAAGCAAAAGGCGCCAGCATCCGCTTGTCACCGACCAGGATGGGCGATGCCGCAATAGCTGCTTTCGCCTGCCCCGTCAACAAGTCCGGATTGCCAGGACCGGTACCGATAATATAGATGTGCATGGTATGTCTCCTTTCATGGGGTGCAGGGGCGCCCTCGTTGGGCGCCCGCAGGCAGCAGTCCGCCGGTCGCAGTCCGATCGGACTCAGATGCCGCGACGCGGCAACAGTTTCAAGCTGACAACATCACTTCGAGTAACCCTCGCTCGTAAAAATTCCCTGAACGGGGCTATTTTTCTACAACCTGCGTCTTCCCTATTTGACTGAATAGGTATGCGTAAAAAGCAACCTCTCAGTCAGCTGCGCTGACAGCTCCCCTATGAGGGGAGCCTTGCTCTTGCCTCCCTGGCATGTTGCAAGCCGTAATGCCCCGAACGGGGCCGTCTTTTTGTGACCTGCGCCTCTCCTATTTGACTGAATAGATATGCGTGAAAAGCAACCTCTCAGTCAGCTGCGCTGCCACCTCCCCTATGAGGGGAGCCTTGCCCTTAACCTCCCTGGCATGTTGCAGGCCGTAATGCCCCGAACGGGGCCGTTTTTTGTGACCTGCGCCTCTCCTATTTGACTGAATAGATATGCGTGAAAAGCAACCTCTCAGTCAGCTGCGCTGACAGCTCCCCTATGAGGGGAGCCTTGCCCTTAGCCTCCCTGGCATGTTGCAGGCCGTAATGCCCCGAACGGGGCCGTCTTTTTATGACCTGCGCCTCTCCTATTTGACTGAATAGATATGCGTGAAAAGCAACCTCTCAGTCAGCTACGCTGACAGCTCCCCTATGAGGGAGCCTTGCCCTAGCCTCCCCTCATAGGGGAGGTGGCTCAAAGAGCCGGAGAGGTTGCTTTTTTGTCATTACTCTCCCCGTTCGATGACGATGACCTTGGCGCCTGTCTGCCGGGCGGCCTCTAATTTCTCTTGGAAACCGCCAGTGCGGCCGGAGTTCTTGGTGACGACGTAGCGGGCGCCGGTCTGGCGGAACATGGCCGCATTGAGTTCTGTCGTGAACGGTCCCTGCATACAGATGATATGGGCTGGCAGATAGCCCAGGTCCAGGGCCCGGTCCAGCGAAGGCCGGACGGGCAGGATGCGGGCATAGAGGCGCTGGGCGTAGTCGGGAAGCTGGGCAAAGGAGTCCAAATCCTTGCTGCCTGTCGTCAAAAAGACAGGGCCCGTCGTATGGCTCAGGACCTCGACGGCTTCGTCGACGGAATGGACGGCGATGCAATCGGCCTGTTCGGCATAGCTGCCGCTTCGCCGTTGTATGCGGCGGTACGGGACGCCGACGGCCCGGCAGGCCTGACGGATATTGGCGGTCACAGCCGTCGCATAGGGATGGGTCGCGTCGACGACCTGGGCAATGGCTTGTTCCCGAAGAAAGCTTTCCATCTCTCCTTCGTCCATGCGACCGGTCACGACAGTCACGAAGGGACTGTCCGGCACCAGGGAAGCGCCGTATTCCGTCGCCACGGACACATAGGCCCGGATATGATAGCGGTCGGCATAATGGGCCAATTTCCGCCCTTCTGTCGTACCGCCGGCAATCCAGACAGGACTCCTCATAAATGATAACCCCGCGGCGTGACCAGTTTGCCACCGATATTCTTGGTCTGGCTGTTGCCAATGAAGACGGTACAGAACATGTCCAGGTGCATCTTACGCAGTTCGCCCAAGGTCAGGACAGTGACTTCCTGGCCTTCGCGGCCGATGTTGCGGACGATGCCGGCTGGCGTATCGGCCGGCTGATGGCGCAAGATGATGTCGCAGGCCTTTTCCAGATAATCGGCCCGCTTCTTGCTGGCCGGGTTGTACAGGCAGATGACGAAATCACCAGCAGCGGCACAGTCGAGGCGATTGGCGATTTTTTCCCACGGCGTCAGCAAGTCGCTGAGGGAAATAAGGCACGTATCGGCGACTAAGGGCGCGCCGAGCAGGGCCGCACCGGCACTGGCAGCGGTCACGCCGGGAATGACTTCGATGTCGATATCCTCGCCGGCAGCGACTTCGTGCATGATACCGGCCATGCCGTAAATCCCGGCATCGCCGCTGGACACGATGGCCACGGTCTGGCCTTGCAGGGCCCGGTCCCGTACCATCCGGCAGCGTTCGACTTCCTTAGTCATGCCTGTCGTGACGAATTCTTTACCCGGGAAGTAATGGCGAATCAAATTGATATATGTATCATAACCGACAATACAGTCGCAGCCATCGAGTATTTCCCGGGCCTGCAAAGTCATGCCCTGCAAGGACCCCGGCCCGATGCCGACGACATAAATGCGATGTTTCATAAAATTTCTCCTCTCAATAATCGAACCGGGCCTGGTAGCGTTCACAGGCTACGGCTACGGTGATGCCGCGGCGACTCTGTTTGGTGACGATGAGTGTCCCCTGATGGCTGGCCAGGACAGCCGCCCGTTCGCAGACGTTATCCGTGCCGACCCTTTCTTTGACGAAATCCGATGCCGTAAAGTCACCTGGAACGGCATTGAGTTCATCGGCCGTAAAGAAGTGCAGCGGCCACTGCTGGGCTTTGGCAAAGGCCAGGAGACCGGCTTCACCTCGTTTCACGTCGATGGAGCTGACGTCAGCAATGGCGTCGGGCGATAAGTTGGCCCGCTGCAGAACGGCATTGACCCAATAGGCGATATCCCTGGCCGTCGTCCCCTTGCGGCAGCCGATACCGACGTGGACGATGACCGGCCGGGCAACGACGGTTGTGCGGAAAACGGGTACCTGGGCTTTGGTCGTGATCACCAGACCGGCATCGCCGTGGAAGGCATAGACCAGGCCCTGCGGCAGCGGCCCTTGCAGGGGAAAGTCACTGTAGACACCGGCAGCGCCCTTCTCCAGCATAGCTGCAGCGAAAGCCTTGGCGTCGGCCAGGGAAGACAGGCGCAGGCCCTGGCGGGCAGCCCATTCATCGACGGCGAACAAGGCGTTGACATCGGTCGCCGTCGTCACGACAGCCTGGCCCTGCAGTTCTTCTGCCAGACGGCGGGCAATGGCATTGGCTCCGCCGATATGGCCGGACAAAAGGGGAATGACGAACTGCCCTTTTTCGTCGATGACCAGGACGGCCGGGTCCAGGTCTTTATGGCGGATAAAAGGGGCAATGGTTCGGACGGCGATGCCCGCCGCGCCGATGAAGACGACGAGCCGCGCCGCTTCAAAAGCCCGGGCCGCTTCGTCGTGGAGATTGGGCGTAAACGGCAGGACTCCTTCCTGGACGACGGCGAATTTCTTCAATGATGCCTGACGGACGTCCCAGCCTTCTCCCCGGAGATGGGCAACGACGCGGCAGCCTAAGGCCGTCCCGGCCTGGGTAAAGGAAAAGACGACGGCTTTCATGATTCCGTCTCCCCTTGGATATGGTCGCCGTACTGCTGCTCGTCCGGAGCGGCCTGGCGGCAGCCATGGGTAAAGGCGGGATGATACAAGAGGCTGCGGTCATAAGCCTGGCCCAGGACCTGTCCTACGACAATGAGAGCCGTCTTGGAAATGCCTTCACGCTGCGCCGTTTCGGCCAACGTGCCGACCGTGCAGGTATAGGTCCGCTCTTCCGGCCACGAAGCCTTATAGACGATAGCCGCCGGTGTATCGGCGGGATAGCCGCCGCGCAGGAGTTCGGCCTGGAGTCCGTCTAAGAGGGACGCGCTGAGGAAAATGACCATCGTCGCCTGATGAGCAGCGTAATCGGCGATTTTCTGCTTGTCCGGCACAGGCGTCCGCCCTTCCATGCGGGTAATGATGACGGACTGGCTGATGCCCGGCAGGGTGTATTCGGCCTGGAGGGACGCGGCAGCGGCGCAGAAGGAGCTGACGCCGGGCACGACGTCATAGGCAAGGCCTTTCTGGCTGAGGATATCCATTTGTTCGCGGATGGCACCG
Source organism: Megasphaera elsdenii DSM 20460 (assembly GCF_003010495.1). NCBI lineage: Bacteria > Bacillati > Bacillota > Negativicutes > Veillonellales > Veillonellaceae > Megasphaera > Megasphaera elsdenii. The sequence goes on from NZ_CP027570.1 coordinate 2,409,296, forward strand.
TAGACCGACGGGTCGCCCGTATGCAGGCGGACAGTCATCCAGCCCTGGCCTTCCCCTTCTTCCATGGCGGCGATGACCGCTTCCAAGGTCATACCGGCACTGTCGAGGATACGGCAGTCTTTTTTCGCACAGGCCAGCAGCTGCGGGTTGACCAAAGAGCCAGCGTAAATGATCTGATCCGCTGTTTCCAGCAGTTTCTGGCCGCGGACGGTAATGAGGTCGACAGCACCGGGACCGGCGCCGACAAAATGTATCATCGTAGTTCCCCCTTTGTATGCAATGCAAGAAATGCCTGGGCCCGTGACGACTGTCCCAAGACGCCATAGGCATTGGAAAAGACAACGGCTGCCGTCGGGACCTGGCCGTGGGTCCGCTGGTCCATATAGCTTTCTATCTTGTCACAGACTGCGGCCATGACGGGCTCCAGCAGGCCCGTTTCTTTCAGCAGGCGGACGGCTTCGTCCGTCGTCAGGCTGTCGTAGATCTTTTGGGCCACCTCACGGGAAGCGCCGGCAAAAACCGCTTCCAGGGCCAACAGCGTCGTCCGGCCATCGGCATAGCGCGAATGAGTATTCATGATGCCTTGGGCGACTTTGACCAGTTTTCCGATGTGTCCGATGAGAAGGACGTCGGAAAAGCCTTTATAGGCGGCGTAGTCTAGGGTTTCGCCGACATAATTGCTGATAGTCACGCGCGGACTGACGTCGAGGCCCAGATGGTCCCGGCTGAAATCGACGCCGTAATTGCCGAAAAAGGCCAATAAATGAGCCTGGCCGGCAGCGCGGCGGGAATCCATTTCTGTATGGATCGTATCGACCAGGGCCTGTTCGCTCATGGGGTCGACGATGCCCGATGTCCCCAGGATGGACAGGCCGCCGACGATGCCCAGGCGCGGGTTGAAGGTCTTTTGGGCCAGGCGCTGGCCATCGGGAATGGACAGAGTCAGGCGCAGGCCGCCGGTATAGCCGCACTGCTGGCAAGCCTGCTTTAGGGCTTCGGTAATCATGCGGCGCGGCACGGGATTGATGGCCCAATCACCGACGGCGCAGGCCAGGCCGGGCTGGGTCACGCGGCCGACGCCCTCTCCGCCGATGAGGCTCAGACCAGAAGGCGTCTTTTCGACAGTGCCGTAGACCAACATGCCGTCGGTAATATCCGGGTCGTCGCCACTGTCCTTGCGGATGGCACACGTCGCCGACTGCGGGCCGAAGGAGACGTCTTCCGGGATGAGCTGGAGCACGGTCCCCTGCGGCGTCTGCAGCGACACGGCATCGACGCGGCGCCCGGTCAGGACCATCATGGCCGCCGCCTTGGCTGCCGCAGCGGCACAAGAGCCGGTCGTATAGCCGCAGCGCAGTTTCTTCCCCTCTTTGACAGTGAATAATGACATGGTAATATTCTCTCTTCCTATCTCTCTACAAATCTTATCACGTTTTCCCTAAGTTTGAAGTTTGAAGTGAAACATCACTCCGCAAGACGACAATCGCCGAACGGCCATCACAGGTGGTGACGATGTCCGTATGGACGGCAAAAACATCCCACAGGCGTTCTGGCGTGAGGACGGCCTGAGGTGGTCCGGTGCAGACCAGTCTCCCGTCTTTCATGACGACCACTTCGTCGGCATATTGCCAGGCCTGGTTCATATCGTGGAGAACGACGACGACGGTCTTCTGCCAGCGCTCGTTGATGCGGCGCAGGAGGTCGAGGATGCGCAATTGATGATGCACGTCGAGGTACGTCGTCGGTTCGTCCAACAAGAGGATGGGTGCATCCTGGGCCAGCAGGACGGCCAGCCAGGCCCGCTGCTGTTCCCCGCCGGACAGGTGCTGCATGGCTTGGCCGGCATGGGCTTCGAGGCCGACGGCCCGGATAGCCCCTTCGACAGCGTCCCGGTCTTCCCGTCGCGAGCCACTCCAAAGACGGCGGTAGGGAAAGCGCCCCATCCGCACCAACTCGTGGACAGTCACATCCGGCGGCACGTCATGGGTCTGGGTCAGAAAGGCGATTTCCCGCGACAAGGCCTTTCGGGAAAAATCATGGACGTCGCGGCCACCGAGGCAGATAGAACCGCCGACGACGGGAATCATGCCGTTCACGGCCTTGAGAAAGGTACTCTTGCCGCAGCCGTTGGGGCCGATGATGGCCGTCACCTTCCCCTTGGGCAGGCCTATGCTGAAATCATGGAGTATTGTCCGCCGGCCGCGGCAGACGACGAGATTCCGGACCGTAATGGCATCAGCCATGACTCACACTTCCTTCCGCAAGAGAAATAAGAAAAACGGCGCCCCGATGAAAGCCATGATGATGCCTACGGGCAATTCAGCCGGCGCCAGGATCAGCCGGGCTGCCGTATCGCTCAAGGTCACCGTCGCCACGCCGAGGATAGCCGCCCCCGGGATGAGATAGCGATAATCGGACCCGACCAGGAGGCGCACGATATGGGGTACGATGAGGCCGACGAAGCCCAGCAGGCCGGCGACGCTGACGGCACTAGCCGCCAGCAGGGCAGCCACCGCCGTCAGGCCCAGACGGGCGCCTTCGACAGACAGGCCCAGGCTGCGGGCCATGTCGTCGCCGAGCTGGAGCAGGTTGAGGTAATAGGCCCCGATTCCCGACAGAATCAAGCCGATGACCGTATACGGCAGAATCGTCGTCACGTCTTTCCAGCTGCTAGCAGCCAGGCCGCCGACCATCCACAACAGGGCGCCGTGGACGCGATCACTGTAAAAAATGAGGATGCCCGAAATGATAGCGCCCAGGAAGGCCGACACGGCGACACCAGCCAGGATGATGCGCACTGGCCGGATGCCGTCTTTCCAGGCCAGGAGATAAATGAGGACGGCTGCCGCCATGGCCCCGAGGAAGGCGGCCGGCGTCATCCAGAAGAGGTATGCCGGCCAGACGATGAGGACGACAATGCCCGCCAGGCCGGCACCGGATGAAATGCCGATGATATGCGGGTCGGCCAGGGGATTGCGCATGACCGCCTGGAGGATAGCGCCGGACAAAGCCAGATTCGCCCCGACCAGGGCCCCCGTCAGGGTCCGGGGCAGGCGGATATTCCAGATAATCTGATCGGCCGTCCGGACCGACGGCTGCCAGAGGATATGGATGACGTCAACCGGCGTAATCGCCGCAACGCCCTGCAAGATGGATAGGATCAGGCCGGACAGGGCCAGGACGGCAAAGGCACCCAGCACGAGCCAGCGCCAAAGCGTGCGGTGACGGCTGGCGACACTATTCATGAACGGCCTCCGGATAGACCAAATGGGCCATATAGGCGACGGCTTTCGGATAGTCCAGGCCCGGATTGAGGAGGAAATATTTTTCCGGCAGGACATAGACCCGGCCGGCCTTCACGGCTGACAGGGACGCCCAGGCCGGATTGCCCTTGATGTCTTCCTGGATGCGCTTTTCGATTTTATCCGACGAACCCATAGAGGTCAGGAAAATGACGTCCGGGTCGGCCTGGACCAGGCTTTCCATGCTGTATGGGATGCGCGTCGTCTGGCCATCCGTCGCGGCATCAGCAGCGATATTCTGTAAATGCAGGAGCTGGGCCATATCGCCGGCAATGCTCGACGGCAGTTCGACGCTGACCGAGCTGGGTGTAGCGTGGATGATGGCGACCCGCTTCCCTTGAGCCGGTACGGCATCGGCGATGGCCTGGACAGCCTGGTCCAGTTCGGCTTCCTTGGCCTTGGCCGCGTCTTCTTTGCCGTATACTTTGCCGATGATATCGAGGTTGCGCTTGACGTCGTCATAGGTCTTGGTCTTGAGGACCAAAACGGGAATATGGCTTTCTTCCAGCTGGGCCGCCAATTTCGCATGGTGGTCGGCGCTGGCAATGACCAAATCCGGCTGGCAGGCCAGGACCTTTTCCAGGCTCACGTTGTAGACCGGGCCGACATCCGGCACGGCTTGATACTTCGCCGGCAGGGACGCATCTTCCGCTTTGACCGCCGACCGGCCGGCCAGGTCCCCATCGACAGCCGCGGCAAAATTGAGGAGTGACGTCGACAGGACGACGACGCGCTGCGGTTTCTCAGGCAACGTGACAACCGTCCCCCTATCGTCGGTCACGACGGCATAGGCTCCAGATGAGCTGCCGCCCTGAGTAGCTGCGTTCTGCGGCGCACATCCTGCCAGAGCCAGCAGGCAAAAAGCGACGATGAGCAGACAAATTTTTTTCACCGTAAAGGCACCTCCTAAAACTTTTTCTTCACGCCGACCTGCCAGTTGCGCCCGGCAGTCGGATAATTATGGTACAGATCATAGGCCTCGTCGTTGAGGTTGTTGACTTTGACATACATCGTCGTCGCCGCATCAGGCGAATACGACGCGCTGACATTCCAGACGACATAGGAATTATTGCGGTAATACGTATCGTTGCGTCCGGTCCCGGCAGTCATATCGGCGCCAGCCTGCCATTTACCGCTGTGGTAATGGACGCCGGCGTGATAGCCGTTCGGCTGGTTGTACGACATGTCGTAGACGAGGCCGTCGCCCTTGCCCTGGTCCACTTTCGTATGGATATAGGAATAACCCGCTTCGTAATCCCACTTGTCGTTGACCTTCTGCTTCCACGTCAGCTCAAAGCCCCGCTTGTCCTCTTCGTTGAGGTTTTCCGCTTCCGAGTAGCTGGACGTGCGGTTCCAGCGGATGACGTTTTCCAAATTGCTGTGGAAAATGCTGCCTTCGAGGCTCGTCTTGGGACCGGCCTGATACTGGAAGCCCAGGGTCTGGGTATAGCCTTCTTCAGGCTGCAAGTTTTCGTTGCCGTGCGACGTCGAGGTAATGTAGAACTGGTCGTTCAGGCGCGGCGGCGAGAAGACGCGGCCCCAGGAAGTATAGACGTTGAAATCCTTATTGGCCTTATAGTTCATGGCCAGGCGCGGCGTCTGGTGAACGCCGTACGTGCTGCTATTATCCCAGCGCAGACCCGGCGTGACGGTGAACTTGCCGAAGGTCAGGGCATCTTCGGCATAGAAGGCCTGATTATGACGTTTTTTGTCGATATAATGGGCTTCATAATTGGTCCCCATGTCTTCCGTCCATTCGGCACCGGCCGTCACATGCTGATGCGAGCCGAGCTGCCAGTTATCCTGCCATTCCAGGCCCTGGGTGCGGGTGAAATAATGGTTGGACCAGTACGTCCGCTGGTAATCATTGAAATAGCGCAGGAAACCCGGCTGGGCTGTCTGCTTCTTAAAATGATAAGTCACACTGTAGTCGTTGACCAGCCGGTCGATGGGCTTATTCGCCGTCAGGTACCAGCCGGCCGGGTCGGCTTTATACGTCGAACCGTGGCCGTGATAGTCCTGATGATAGGCTTTCACCGTCAGCGACGTCTGGTCCGTCAGGTCCTGGTCCAGCCGCAAGGATAAGGACTTCTTGGCGATGTCGCCGCGGGAATGGTCCGTATTGGCCCCGTGAGGAAAGGCATAGTACTCCCGCTGTTCCAGGCTGCCGCTGACAAGCCAGCTCGTCGCACCGGCCCGGCCGCTGTCGGTCAGGGTGTAGCCGTGCATCCCCCAGGAGCCGGTATAGGCATCGAGGGACGATTCGCGACGGTCCCCTTTCTTGGTGACGATATTGATGACACCGCCGACGGCACCGCTGCCGTAGCGGACGGAGCCACTGCCCTTGGTGACTTCGATGTGGTCGATGGCCCCGATGCCGGGCAGACTGGCCAAATCGACGCTGCCCCGGCCATAGCCGGAACCCTGGGCGTTAGCCAGGCTCTGGCCGTCGACGAGGATCAGGACCCGGTCGTCGCCATTGAGTTTGACATACGAGGAAATACCGGGCACCATTTCGTTGACCGTTACGCCCGTGACGCGCTGCAGGGCCTGCTGGACCGTCGTATCCTGGTGGGCTTCCATGTTTTCCGCCGTAATGACGGTCGTATTCGATTGGCTGGGCGGGATGGCCGGTGTGGGTGGAACTATCTTCGCTTCCGATAACTTTATGGGAAATTTTTTCCGCAAGGCGTCAAGAATATCGGCGACGGCATCGGGTACCTGGAGAGTCCCAGCCGGAGCGGCTGCCTCGTTCTTCCCCGGCCCGGCAGCCCGTACCGTACCGCCCGAGTCCCGGCCGGATTGGCTGGCAGATTGGGGCTTCCCTGCCAAGGCGGGTGGCCGGGAGACAGTCCCGGAGCCTGTCGAAGCGGCCTTTTCCCGGCTGGCCTGCGATATAACCTCATAGGTCAGCCCATCGGCAGCCGTTCCCACCTCGTCCAAACCAGGCGAAGCGGCTTCCCCATTTGTCAGGGTTCCCGATACTCCAGCGCTGCTGTCCAGGTCAGCTGCACCGCCCTGGTCCTCATCGCTCCCTGCCGCATCACGGCCGCCGGCACCGGCCAGATCTTCTGCATTGTAGACCATGACCTCGGTCACGCCGGCCTGACGCGTATACTGCTGGAACAAGGTAAAGAAACCACCGGCTGCCAGGGCCAGGTAGACGGCAGCGTGGAGCGATACGGAGGCGCCGGCAGCGATGCGTCCCCGTTTCCCCTTCCAGGGCTTCACGGCTGGTCCCCTTTCTCAGCAGCCAGGCCGATACGGGTGATGCCGGCCCGCTTCAAATCGTCGAGGACATCGGCGACCTGGCCGTAATCAAGGCCCCGATCGGCACAGAGGACGACGTAGAACGCGCTGTCCTGAGCCTGCTGATCCCGGGCGGAGGCAATCAGTTCTTTTTCCTGGACGGGCTGACCGTTGAGCCACAACGACCCGTCAGTCTTCAAGGTCACGACGTACGGCGCCGACGGCTGGGCCTGGGCAGCCGAAGCCCGCGGCAGCTGGACACCCAGGCTGTGCAGGTCGACCATGGACAGGGACGTCATCATGAAAAAGACCAGCAGGAAGAACATGATATCGATCATGGGGATAATCATAATCGAAGGCCGCTCGAACTGGCGGCGATTGCGTAATTGCATGGTCACTGCCCCACTTTCTCAGCCATCGTTTCCAGCGCCGAAAAGCACAGTTCCATGTCGGTAATGATGCGGTCCAGGCGCTGCGTGAAATAGGCGTGGACGGCCAGGGCCAGGATGGCCACGCAGAGGCCGAAAGCCGTGGCGATGAGGGCTTCGCCGACGCCGCCGGTAATGGCGATGGCCTGGCCGGACTGGATGTTGAGGACACTGAAGGCGCGAATCATGCCGCTGATTGTCCCCAAAAGCCCCAAGAGCGGCGCCATGGTGACGATGACCGACAGATAATAGAGGCGGTTGCGCAATTTCGCAATGAAGATGCCCGACTGCATCTCGACGAAGGCCTTGACGTCAGGCCCAGCCTGGCCCTGGAAGACCTCCTGCAAGATGAGGGGCAGTCCGCCATGAGATCCGGCAGCCAGCTGCTGTGCCTGGTCGCAGCGCCGCAGTTTCATCTGCGTATAGAACTGTTCGGCAAAGGCCTTCCCGGCGTCCATGTTCCCATAGAACAAAACCCGTTCGATGCCAATATAGCCGACGAAGAGTGAACAGGCCAGGAGCAGGTACATGACCGGCCCGCCTGCCTGAAATAACTGAAATCCCTGTAAAATCGCTTCCATTATGACCTCCTGTCCGGCCTGGCGAAGCGCCGAACAGAGGTACAAATAGAAAAGGAGCCGCCTTTAGCTGACAGCTCCTCCAAGTAACTTTCCATACAATCTCCTTCCCATCGCTCGCAGGTCTATCGGTGATTATCCGTCAGGCAGTTCTTCTGGCTTGGCTTCATGGCCCTGGCTGCGCCTTCCCATACCTCCGTACAGTGACGTCGTTGCAGCCTGGCTCCACCCTACAGCGGCGGGACCGCGCCGGCATCGGACCGGCTTCTCTATTGAGTCTGTGACACCTGACTTACTTCAAACTTACAAACATAACTATATCATGCCCGGCGTCAGACTGTCAATGAAGGGCCTGGCCGGCCATTCCGGCCGTCGTGACTTCAACGGTCACGACGCTTCCGGTCTCGCTTTTCTCCCATTGGAGAATCTGGCAAGTCCCTTGAGGGCAGACGGCGGGCCAATCATTGATCCAGCTCAGGAGACTGGCAAAGGTACCGGCCAGGACCAGGGTCTGCCGGCCGGCTTCGCGGCCCGACTGCTGCCACGACAGGAGCTGGATGTCCCGGGCCGCCAGGGAGGCCGTTACATCGGGGACGCCGTCACAGCCAGCAGGCGCCGGTACCGGCCGCGGCCGCCACGAACGGGCATACGGCGCTAACTGGCGATGGACGCCTTGCCATCCCTGCCAGGCCTGATACGACGAGACGGCAAAAAGAGCGGCTCCCACGGTCAGGATGGCCAGGATGGGAAAGGCCCGCTGCCAGTCAACCCGTTTTCGCCACGCCTTCACGGCAGGTCACCTCCAGCGCAAAGGGAATCCCCTGGCCCATATCGGGCTTCATCCTGGCAACGGCCGCCTGGCCGAGGCCCTGCTGCTGCAAGGACCGCTGCCACTGCTGCGGCGTATCCGGTGAGGCCGTCCGGCCTTCGATGACGACCCGGCCGGACCGGCTGCTGACCTTTTCGACGGCGAGTCCCTCCGGCTTAGACCCGGCCAAAGCCACCATCAGGGACGGCGATAAGGGGCCAGCCGGCCGCTCCTTTGCAGCCCGTTCCACCTGTGCCTGGCCGCGGCGGATTGCTTCGTTTCCCTGCCGTATCTGTTGCTGCAGCGGGTACAGGCAGTCCGTATAATAGGCCTTTTCCCGGTGCAGCTGGTACTGGAAAAAGAGGCCTGCCCCCAAACAGACCGTCAGCATCAGGAGCAAGCCCAGACAGGCCGGCCGCTGCCAAAGCCCGTGTTGCTGGCGGTATCCCAAGGGCAAGAGATTGCATTTCATGATCATCCCTCCTCATAAGAAAGCCAGCATGGCCGTGGCCTGGGTCAGCTGGCAGTCCTCCATCAGGCAGCGAACAGCCGGACTCGGCCTGGCCGGCTGCCAGTCTTCCGCACCGGCCCCTTCGGGAAGCCAGCGGAAAGGCGGCAGGTCCGCCGGCGGCACAACCGCTTGTACCTCATAAGCCAGGGGCAGGCCATCTTTCAGGCGGATCCGGTGCTGCTGTCTATCCGGCATTTCCTGGAAGACCAGCGTCCCCGTACCGGAAGGCCAAAGGCGTCCCAGGAAAGCGGGCAGCAAATCGATGGACCGGATGACAGCCCCGGCATCATGGCAGGCCTTACAGATAGCGGCGACACCTTCCTTGGGATAGGCCCCGACGGTCCAGTCATAAAGGCCGCCATCGCTTTTGGCCGGACAGGCTGCCTCGAAGGCATAGGCCCGCCCTTCCTCACTGACCAGGCCGGCCCCGGCAATGAGGGCATCCGCTTCCTGTCGGTCCGGCGTCCCCAGGGACAGGCGTTTCCAGAGCACGCCCGGCCCGCCCAGAAGCAGACGCAGGTGCCAGCCGGCCAGGCCATAGCGCCGCAGGAGGCCGGGCAGACAGGCCTGTACTGCAGTTTCCCGGCCCATCCAGTCCGGGTCCCGCTTCGCTTCATAATCCCAGTGACCCTGGCGGAAAGCGACGCCTCCATACCAGGTCCGTTTCGTCTTTAATAGATGGACAGACTGTCCATTCAGCCACAAACAGGCATTTTGTTGCCACCACATACGCTCACCTCTCTCGTTAATTCACATACTGGCAGCGGTGCAGCACAGGCCGCCCCTGCTCATCGGCACGGACCTCGAAGCGGAGGCCGCACGTCTGCTGGACCGCCGAGTCTGGCACGGCCGCCTGGGCCTTCAAGAAACCACCGGCCACTGCACCGGCCGGCTGATACCGGCAGCGCACGGAAAGCTGTTCTCCCTGAGAAGCCAGGCCTTCTGCCTGCGGCACGGGGATAGGCCTTCCCTGGAGGAAATCATCGGGATGCCGGCAGAGCTGGTCCCAGCCTTCATGGAGGGCACTTTCTGCTAAATAGGTCAGCCGCACCGTTTCTTCGTAAGTCCGGGCCATCTGGAAATGCTTCCACGCCAGGGACGCCGCCGTCAGGGACAGGCTCAAAGCCAGCAGGGCCACGGTTACGATAGAAAAAGAAAAGAAACCGTTTCGTTTTTTCATAGCTCACCTTCGTTCAAAGGCCATACGGCAAACTGCACGGGCCGGGACAGGCCGCTCCGCTTTTCTTTCAGGAGGAAGGCGACCTGGACAGCCCGGCCTGTCCGGGAGAAAAAGGGCTGGCCGTCGAGAGGCAGGATGGCTAGAAAACGGCCTTTCACCGTACTGCCGCCGCCCGTCAGGGGCTGATAGCGGCCATCGCTGAGGCGGACATACAGGCTTTGATGGCGGACGGCAAAGCCCCTGGCCGTGCCCTGGGACGTGTGGAACCGGACCTCCGCCGGCGCCACTTCCACCTCCTGGCCGTAGCGCAGGGCCTGGAACAGCGTTTCTTCCACGTTGACGTGCTGCCGCAGCAAGGCTTCTTCAATCTGACAGCGCCGGTCCAGCCGGGCCGTCTGTCCGGCCAGGGGCAGCAGGGCCGTCAGGGTCAGGGCGGACAGGCCCAAGGCCAGGAGCACGTCTAAGAGAATCCAGCCGTTCTTCTCCAGTCTTTTCCGGCGCCAGGAGCCGGCAGGAAACACGGAGCCCATGGTCATCACCTGCCTCTACATACCGTAAAATCAGGCCGCCATCCCGTTCGGTCTGCTGAGAAACCACTTCATAAGACCGGCCCTCCAAGACGACGCGACTGGGCGGCGGACAGCCGCCTTTCCAGGCTTCCATGACCTGCCGGCAGACCATGGCGGCCAGCTGCCGCTGCCGGGCCTGCTGATGCCATTGGCTGGCCTGGAGCGAAAGGCCCAGGGCCGTCATGAGCAGACAGGCCCCGATGAGCAGGCCAGCCAGGCCGTCGGCGAAGAACAAGAAGCCATTGGCTTCAGGCCAGGCGGATGCGCCCGGTCTGAGCCGCCACGACGATGGAGCGCTCATAAGCCCCATCGGGCGCCGTGATGACCACAGACATCGTATGCTGCGGACGGCCATCGACATCAAAGCACACATCTCCTTTCGTCACTTGCAGGCCTGGCGGATAAGGCCGTTCCTTGATCCGGACGTAGCCTTCCTGGAGGACGTAGCGGTCCCCTTCCAGGACCAGTTTCCAGCGGCCGCTGCCCTGGTTGTTGCCGACACAACGCTGCCGGACCTGCTGCATATCCAGGGCCATTTCCCGCGCCAGGCCATCGACGGCCTGATGGCTGCGGCTGCGCTGGCTCCCGGTCAGGCACAATCCCAGGTACAGCACCAGCAATCCCGCAGCCAGCATCAAGCCGGTCAGGCTGAGGAAGCCGTTTCCCTTCACCATAGCCAGCCTCCTGGCCACCACGACGGGAAAGGCCCCTGGGCCAGCCACCAGCCCAGCAGGAGGAACGGGCCGAAGGGAATGACAGAGGCCCCTTTCCAGCGCCGATACACCAAGGCGGCCGGTGCAGCCAGGCAAAAGGACGCGACCAGCATGACCCAGGCGCCCCAGTCGGGGCAGCCCGGCGACAAGGCCAGGGCCAGTTTGATGTCGCCGCTGCCGATAGCGCCGGGCCAGAGGCCATAGAGGACCAGGAAAAAGGCGGCGACGCCGACAGAGACCGGCCAAAACGGGCGCACTAAGCCGGCATATCCGGCCAGGCCGTTGCCCAGGGCCAGGGCCAGGACGGGAGCGTCAGCAATCCAGCAGCGCCGGATATCGGTGTAGCAGATCCAGGCCGTACAGCCTGCGGCCGTGCCATACCAGAGGAACAGTTCAGGCCACTCCATAGGCTCAGCCCTTCCCTTCCTGGGCCGACGCCGCATCGGACGAAAAATGCTTGTTGTTATAGTCGGCAGAGACGACGCCATCGGCTATCTGATATTCCCCTTTGTCCGGCGTGAGCGGCTTGAACTGCAAGTACTGCTTGCCATCGCTGTCCTTGGTCACTAAGTCGTCGATACTAGCCGGAAAGACGCCATGGTCGATTTCATAGAGGGCGGCAGCATTGCTGATGGTCCGGATATCGGCTTGTACCTTGGCTTCCTGGGCCGTCTTCGTCGCCGAAGAGAAGCGCGGTACGGCAAAGGAGGCGAAAATGAGGACCAGGGATACACAAATCAACATTTCCAACAGAGAAAAACCATTGCGAGTCTGCATAGTAAAAACTCCTTTCATCAAGTCACAACGCTGGATGCCATATCCAGCAGGGGTAAGAGGAAACAAAGAATCAAAAAGCCCATCAAAGCCCCGGTCAGCAAGAGGACGACCGGCCCGAGCCAGCGCTGCAGCCGGCCGGCCAGCTGTTGGAGGCGGCTGCCGTAATAGCGGGAAATCGATGCCAGGGCCTCATCGTACCTGCCGGTCATTTCCCCGACGGCCAGCATGGTTTCGACATAAGGCGTGCCGAAACGGCCGGCGTGGACGGCCTGGCTGAAGGCACAGCCCCGTTCCAGCAGCAGCCGGGCTTGCAGGATATACTGCCGGAAAAGGCGCGACGGCACGACGGCAGCGGCTTCGGGCAGACTGTCCAGCAAGGGGATGCCGCCGGCCAGCTGGACGGCCAGGATCTGGCTGAACCGCTGCCAGGCCCAGACGAGGACCCAGGTCTGGAGCCAGGGCAGGCGGAAAAATTGCCGTTCCAGTTCCAGCCGCCATTCGGCCTGCTGCCAGGCCCAGCGCAGGACGAGGAGGCCGACGGTCAGCCCGGCCAGGCCATAGATGCCGTAATGGCGCAAGGCGCCCATGGCGGCCAGCAGATACTGCGTCCCTTTTGGCAGGGGGACGGCCATCTGGTCCATCATATCCGTAAAGACAGGGATGATGAAAAGGCACGCCCCTGCCGTCAGCAGGATCAGGCAGACCAGCAGGAAGGCCGGATAGGCCAGGGCCTGGACGAGGAGGCGCCGCTCCTTCCCCTTGGTTTCATAGAAATCGGCCAGGACACGGCAGAGTCCTTCGAGGTTCCCTGTCTGTTCGCCGGCCCGGATGAGGCGGCAGGCCAACTCGGGGAAGGCCCGGCACTGGTCCATGGCCTGGGACGGACAGACGCCCTGCTCCATCTGCAAGGCCGCCAGATGGAGCGGACGGCGATAGCGGCCCGGCATGTCGGCCATCAGCAGCTGCCAGGCCTGGACCAGCGGGATGCCGCTGCCGACGAGGGTTGCCAGCTGGCGAAAGAAAAAGGCCAGCAAGGTCACGGGCAGCCGCGCGGTCCGGCGCCTCATAAGGACCCTCCGGCCCGGCAGCGGCGCAGGGCCTGGTCCATCGTCCGCATACCGGCAGCGGCACCGGTCTGCATGACCGTCGGCAGCTGATATTCTTTGCCGTTGCGGATGAGCTGGACTACGGCCGGCGTGCGCACGAGGATCTCCCGGACGATTTCGACCTGCCCCTGCCCTTCCAGCCGGCGCTGGGCCAATACGGCCTGCAGTACCATGGCCAGGCGGTAGCGGACTTCCTGCCGGGCATCGCCGCTGTAAGCCCCGGCAATGCGGCTCACGGCCTGGGCCGCGGACGGCGTGTGCAGCGTCGACAAGACGAAGTGCCCCGTTTCAGCGGCCATCAGGGCCGCATCCATGGCCGGCCGGTCGCGCATCTCACCGATGAGGATGACGTCCGGGTCCTGGCGCAGGGCCTGGCGGATGCCCTCGGCAAAGTCCGGGAAATGCGTTCCCAGTTCGCGCTGCGTAATCAAGGAGGCCTTGCCCTTTTCGACGTATTCGATAGGGTCTTCCAAGGTGATGATGTGGCACGGCCGCCGTTCATTGATGGCCTGCAAGATGCGCCACAAGGCCGTCGTCTTGCCGCTGCCCGTGGGACCGCAGACCAGGACCAGGCCCTGTGTCAGCCGGCTGAGGCGCTCCAGCAGGGGCCCGTCGCCATCCGGCGGCAGGGACGCCAGGGGATAGAGGAAGCGTATCGTCGCGTGGAGGCCGGCGTATTCCCGGCAGACATGGAGGCGGCAGCGCAGGGACCGGCGCCAGGAAAAGGCGCCATCCCCCACTTCGTCCCGGGTCCAGCCGACAGCGTGCAGCAGGCAGCGCACGTCGTCTTCGGACAACGGCGGACCGGGAAAGGAACAGAGGCCCTGGGCCAGGCGAAGCATGGGCGGCCGCCCCGTCTGCAAGTGAAGGTCCGCCGCCTGCTGACCGATGGCCTTTTCCATCAGTGCCGTTACGTCCATCGGGCCTCACCACCTTCACAGATGCGGCGTATCTCTTGTTCATCGGTCCAGCCGGCCGCCAGGACCCGGGCGATGACATCGGTCAGGAGGACAGCCCCATCGTTCCGGGCCGCTTCAGTCAGGGCAGCGACGCCGGCACGGCTGCGGATAGCCGTGCGGAGATGACGGCCGGCCGGCACGACTTCACACAGACAGAAGCGGCCTTCATAAGTCCCTGCTTTGGTTTTCCGCCGAACCAGGCGCTGCGAGACAACGCCCGCCAGGGCATCGGCCGCCAGATACGGGGCGATGCCCATATCGATCAGGCGGACCACGGCCTCGACGGCACTCGGCGCATGGAGGGTGCTGAAGATGACGTGTCCCGTCAAAGCGGCCCGCACGGCAATGCGCGCCGTCTCGCTGTCACGGATTTCGCCGACGACGAGGATATCCGGGTCCTGGCGCAGCAAGGCCCGCAGGCCGTCCTGGAACATCATGCCCCCTTTGGCCTGGACCTGGCTTTGGGAAACGCCTTCCATGAGAATTTCCACCGGGTCTTCCAAGGTCGCAATACTGACGGAATCATCCTGGATCTCATGGAGGGCCGCGTAGAGGGTCGTCGTCTTGCCGCTGCCCGTCGGGCCGCAGATGACGATGAGCCCCTGGCGGCAGCGGATGAGTCTTTCCAGGCAGCGCCGAGCCTGGTCATCCATGCCCAGGGCCGAAAGGTCCAGGGGGATGCGCTGGCCGTCGAGGATACGGATGACGACCTTTTCGCCGCGTACCGTCGGCAGTGTACTGACCCGCAGGTCCAGGCGGCGATTCCCATCCTTCCAGACGATGCGCCCGTCCTGGGGCAGGCGGCGGTTGGCAATATCCAGGCCGGCCAGGACTTTGATGCGGCTCACCAGTTTCTCCAGGCTGCTTTTGTGGAGACACCCGGCCTGACAGAGGACACCGTCCCGGCGCCAGCGGATGCGGACGGCGTCGTCCATGGGTTCGATGTGGATGTCACTGGCCCCGGCGGCCAGGGCGTCTTGTAATAACTTGTTTACGTCCATAAAAAAATCTCCTTTCCATAGCTAGCATAGCATGGAAAGGAGACGGTCTGACAAAATTTAATCGTTCTCTAATGGAAAATCGGAAAATTTAAGGATTCCTTAATCTTCCGCTTCGTCCTGCGTTTCTTTGTTGCGGATTTCAC
This sequence comes from Megasphaera elsdenii DSM 20460, assembly GCF_003010495.1. Lineage (NCBI taxonomy): Bacteria > Bacillati > Bacillota > Negativicutes > Veillonellales > Veillonellaceae > Megasphaera > Megasphaera elsdenii. Next base: position 2,424,620 of record NZ_CP027570.1, read on the forward strand.
TGAGTTTTTCCGCTAATTCATGGAAGGTCTTCTGATAGAGCTCTTCCTTCTTCTTTTTTTCTTCGCCTGCATCGATGGTCTTCGCCATTTGTTCCCAAAAACTCATAGGTAATTCCCCCTTTGATAAAAGATAAAGTAACGATAATATTGTCTTTATTATACGGCAAAGGGATAGTCTCATGCAAGGGATTCCCCCCAATTACCAGCTGTTGCGGTGGCGCCAGAAAGACGGCATGAGGATGGCCAGGACCGGAAAGGCTTCCAGCCGGCCCATGAGCATGGAAAAGCAGAGGGCGACCTTGCTGAGCGGCGGCAGGGCCGAACAAGTCGCGGTCGCGCCGAACTGGCCGAAGCCCGGTCCGCAGCTGCCCATCGTCGATACGCTGAGGCCGATGGCATCGAAGATGGCCACGCCGTCAAAGACCAGGATGAACGTCCAGAGGACGCCGAGCATGGTATAGACGAAGAAGAATCTGGCCACGCCATAAATGAGGTCCATCGAGAATTCTTCGCCATTGGAACGGATGTGCAGGACCAGGTTGGGATGCATCTTCTGACGGATGATGGCAGCAAGGGTCTTGACCAGCAGCATGATACGCGTGACCTTCAGGCCGCCTGTCGTCGAACCGGCGCAGCCGCCGACGAACATCAAGACCAGGAGGATGAACTTCGAGAAGACCGGCCACTGGTCGAAGTCGTTGGAGACAAACCCCGTCGACGACGAAATGGACACGGACTGGAAAAAGGCCTGGCGCAGGGATTCGACGCCATCCCATTGCTGGGCTAAGACGAGGTCGAGGCTCATCGCCGCCGTCGCCACGGCGACGATGGCCAGATAGACGCGAAATTCCGTGTCGTCCAGGATGACTTTAAAGCCCTTCTGCCAAGCGGCGACGTACATGCCGAAGTTGGCACTGCTGATGAGCATGAAGAAAGAAAGACACAGTTCAATAACGGGGCTGTGGAAATGGGCCACACTGTCATTATACGGCGAAAAGCCGCCCGTCGCGATGGTCGCGAAGGCATGGTCGGCGGCGATGAGGAACGGCATGCCGCAGAGCATGAAGACAAGCGTCGAAACAATCGTAAAGGCGACATACACCGTAAACAGGGCCTTGGCCATTTCCTTGATGCGCGGCAAGGTCCGGTCCGACCGGGGACCCGTGCTTTCGGCGTTGAACATGTGGACGATGCCCTTGCCGAACTGCGGAAAGACGGCGATGAAGATGACGATGATGCCCAAGCCGCCGAACCAGTGGGTCAGGGCCCGCCAGAGGACCAGGCTGGCCGGCAGGCCTTCGATGTCGTCGATGACCGTCGCCCCCGTGCCGGACAGGCCGGAAATACATTCAAAGATGCTGTCCAGGACGGACAAATAGCCGCCGGCGGCATAGGGAATCATCCCCAGCAAGGTAATCATGATCCAGCCCAGGGCCGTAATGGCCACGCCTTCGCGGACAGTCAGGCTGTCGGTCGGCCGATGGCCCTGCCCCATGAACAGGCGCCCCAGGAAGAGACTGATGACGATGGCCACCAGGAACGCCATGAGGCTGCTTTCCCCATAAAAAAGGGCGACAACAAAGGGAATCATCAGAGCCAGGCCGCAGGCCTGGGCCAATTTCCCCAAGACGAATAAAATAATCCGTATATTCATGATGCACCTCCTACCAGCGCCGCCGCAGATACCCGAATGCGGTCTGGATGACGACGAGGAAGGAAAAGATTTCGACGCGTCCTAAAATCATGAGGAAACTGCAATAAATCTTAGTCCATGCCGGCAAGACAGAGACATCGGCTACGCCAAAGAGGTCCATCGTCGAACCGACACTGGACAGGCAGCCGACGGCCATGCCCATAGCCTGCATGGGCGTGACGCCGGACAAAGAGATGATCAGCATGGAAACAAAAAACGTCGCCATGAACAGGAAAAAATAACTGAGGACGCGGCTGATGATCTTCATGTCGACAGGGACGCCGTCGACCTTCAGGGAAATGACCATATGCGGATGCAGGGTCCGGCGCATTTCCTGAGCCGCCATCTTAAAGAGGACCATGAAGCGCATGACCCGGAGGCCGCCCGTAGCCGAACCGATACAGCCGCCGACAAAGGCCAATGCGAAGAGGACGTATTTATCAAATTCCGGCCAGTCCTGATACGATGCCGAGGCAAACCCGCTGGTGCTGCTGAAGGACAGGACCTGGAAAAAGCCGTAGCGCAGGTTGTCCCAGCCGTCATAGACGCCGAAACGCCATAAATGGAAAGACACGACGAGTCCTGCGGCCACCAGGACCGCCAGGAATACCTGCAGCTCCGCATCCTTGAAGAGTCCCTTGAAATCGCGCCGTTCCCAGCCCTTCCAGTAGAGCAGGAAATTACCGCTGGCCAGGAGCATGGAGACGGCACCGACGGCTTCCAGGGCCAGGCTGTCATAGCGGGAAAAATCGAAGAGGGCGTCGCCGCCGCTGGTCGACATGGTCATGAACCCCTGGTTGATGGCCATTCCCAAAGGCAGGCCGGCCAGCCAGTACAGGAGCATGGAAAAGGCCGTAATGGCCAGGTAGATGCGTCCGGCCTGGCGGGCCGCTTCCTGCATGCGGGCGACCATGGGACTGAAGGCCACGCTCTGGTGAACCGACAGGGTCAGGCCGAAACAGCCGCTGACCTGGGGCATGACCGAAACTAGCATGAGGATGAAATTGAGGCCGCCGAGCCATTCCATGAGGCTGTGCCATAACAAGAGGGACTGCGGCAGGGCTGCCCCGCCATCAGCCAGGCATGACGTCCCCGTCGTCGTAAAAGCCGACACACTTTCAAAGAAGGCATCGACGGGCGACGCAAAGATACCGGCCATGACATAGGGAATCATGCCCAGGAGTCCCAAGAGGACCCAGGCCGATACCATGTACCAGGCCCCTTCGCCCGGTCCCAGGTGGCGCTTGTGATGGCGGCCGCGGTACTGGCAGAACGCCGCCACCATCAAGGCAGCCGCCAGGGCCGGAGCAAAATAGCGGAGCCCCGCTTCGCCCCACCACCAGGCAGCCAGCATGGGAATGACCAGGGCCAGGCCATTGATCAGGGCCAGGCGGCTGACGAGATAAAAGACGATACTGCGGTTCATGATTATTCCCTGCCTTTGAAGTACTTCATGACCTTCTTGGAGTACTCGGTCTGGATGAAGAGGATGATCCGGTCCCCGGCCATGAGGACAGACTGGCCATTGGGGATATAGGCTTCGCCGTCGCGGACATAGGCGCAGACCAGACATTCCTTGGGCAGGCGGACATCCATGAGGCGTTTACCGGCTACGGGAGCCCCGTCCTGTACGATGACTTCCACCGCTTCGGCCTTGGCCCCTTCCAGGAGGGAAACAGAGACGACGCCGCCGCGGCGGGCAAAGGCCAGGACTTCACTGGCCGACAAGAGGCGCGTCGACAAGACGATGTCGACGCCGACTTTTTCCATGAGGTCGCTGTATTCGATGCGCGATACGCGGACGATGGTCTTCTTGGCGCCCAGGTGTTTGGCGATGAGGGCCAGCATGAGGTTCAGCCGGTCGTCATCGGTCAGGCAGATGACGACGTCTGCATCGGCGATGCCTTCCTGTTCCAACAGGTCGATATCCGTACCGTCGCCGTAGATAGCCAGGCCATTGTCCAAGAGTTCTGCCGCCTGACGGCAGCGTTCGCGGTCTTTATCGAAAATCTTGACCTTGATGCCTTCCTTATCGAGCATGGGCGCCAGAAAGCGGCCGGTCCGGCCGGCACCGATGATGATGACCCGTTCGACCATTTTCGTATCGCTGGGAACGAAGTTCTTGCTGAATTTCTCGATGGCCTTGGGATCGCCGATGAAGTAGGCATTGTCCCGCGGAAACAGGCAGTCATCGCCGTGAGGGATGATCATGCGGTGGTCGCGGAAAATCATGCCTGCCAGGATAGACGGCGGCATGTTCATGTCTTTAAAGGGAATGTTGATGAGCGGCGAATGGCGGCGAACCTTGGTTTCAAAAAGCCGCACCTTGCCATTGGCGAAATCTTCGACGTTGAGCGCTGCCGGCGTCATGAGGATGCGGTTGATTTCGCGGGCCGTAATCATTTCCGGGTTGAGCATGAGGTCGATGTCGAAATTCTGCTTGAGATAATCCTTGGCTTCCGACAGGAACTGCATGTCCCGGATACGGGCTGCCGTATATTTGATGCCGTGCTTCTTGGCCATGATGCAGGCCACCATATTCACTTCATCGACGGCCGTGCAGGCGACGAGGATATCGGCACCGCGGATGTCCGGGTCATTCATGGTGATCGGGCTGGCCCCGTTGGCCAGGACCGTCAACACATCGAGATTATTCTTGACGACTTCCAGCCGTTCTTCATTATGGTCGACGACGACGACGTCGAATTGTTCATTCGATAACAGCTCGGCAATACTGTACCCCAGTTTGCCAGCCCCTACGACAACAATACGCAAAGGAAAGACCTCCTTAAAAGTTTGATGTTGAAAGTTTGATGTTTGATGTACGAAGGTGAAAATTTAAAAGCATCACCTCAGACTTCAAACGTCAAACTTCAAACATTAAGAAAAAAGGGGCTCCACATGACGGCGCAAACCACCATGTTCCAGCCCCTACAAATAGTATCACATTTTATCGTTTTTGTACATCTTTCCCTTTTACCGCCCTAGCCCTTAGAAAAGGCCCAGTTGTTCGTATTCGTCGAGGCGGGCCAAGCTTTCGGGATGGTGTTCTTCAAAAAAGGCCGTCTTGATTTCCTTATCCGGTACCAGGACTTTCCCCTTCTTGTTGGCCATTTCGGCGAAGCGGCAGCTGTAGACGACAGGGAAATACTTGCGGATGAAACCGCCCTCCTGATGGGCCGTCAAGGCGAGAATCTGGAAGCCCAGCTGCTTGGCGATGAAGAAGACCGGACTGAATTCTCAAAGGGCTGTCCAAAAGCCCCTTACACAGTCCCTCGAAATCGAAGTTCTGCTTACTTTTACGGAGTATGTTGTATGCTCCATTCACATCCGCGTTGGCCATCCTGCCATCGGCTAAGAGCGCCGCTACAGCAGGCCGGAAACGGCGGTAATCCCAGGAAGCAAAAGCGGCCTGCATAACGCTTCTCCTCCTCTTGTCTGCCAGTCTTCTCTTTGATGGTAACACAGACCCAGCAGGAAAGGACACGGTTTTCCGCCTTTACGACCGCGGGGCCAGGTGTTGTTTCTTTTCATACATCCTGGCGTCGGCCCGGTTAAAGACGGCCTGATACGTGGCATCGCAGTTCTTGTCGTAGACGGCCATACCGGCCGAGGCGGCAATCTGGGTCCACGGCTGAGCGGCTTTCAAATCGCGGATGCGTTCGAAAGCCTGGACTTTTTGGAACAAAGCGTCCCGGTTATCGTAGTCCTCGCCTTCGAGGATGACGACGAATTCGTCGCCGCCGATGCGGTAAACCGGACTGTGCTTGTAAAGGCGGCAGACGGCCCGACACAAAGTCTGCAAAGCGATGTTCCCTTTTTCATGACCAAAGCGGTCGTTGACTTCCTTGAGCTGGTTCAAATCGACCATGACTACGGCAAAGGCAGCTTGGCCGGCGGAGATTTTCTGATTCAGGTCGTATACCTTCTTATCGTAAGCGGCAACGTTCTTCACAGACGTCAGTTCATCTTGATAGGCCTGTTTCTGCATGGCGCCAACGTAGTTTCGCATCCGTTCCATCGTATCGTTCATGTGGCTGGCCAGGCTGCCGATTTCATCGTGACCGGTATAGGTCAGATGCTGGTCGTATTCCCCGCGGCCCAGGCGGCGGGCAGCTGCGCTGATATCCTGCAAAGGACGGACGATGCGGTCGGCCGCCTTCACAGCTAGGATGGTCGAACCCAGGCCGACGACGATTGTAATGGCCAGGACCAGGAAGATCATCGTCCGGCGGCCGGCGTAGATTTCATCGGCCGGCGCTGTAATGGCCAGTTTCATACCATTACGAAAAGTGGTGAAGGCTAAGGCCATGGGTATGCCTTTATACTCGTAATGGATCAGCTTTTGTTCCGTTGCCGACCGCTGCAGCAGGTCACCGTTTTGGAGAATCATAAAATCCGGATTAAAATCAGGCTCAATGCCTTTGCCATCGGGATGGAAATAGACGGTCTGCCCATCTTTGAACAAAAAGCCATAGCCATCCTGATAGGCTTTCATGGCTCCGACGACGTCGCAGAGCACGTTGAAATCGATGTCGACGCCGGCGACGGCGACGAACTGGCCTTTGACGAAGATAGGCATGACATAGGTAATCATACGGACGCCGTTATTACCATTGATATACGGTTCGAGCCATTGGGCCTGTTTCGTCCGCAAAGGCCGGTAATACCAGTTCGTCCGGTTCACGGCTTTTTCTCCATAGGCTTTGACCGGCGTAATCGGCTGAATCGTAAAATCGTAGCGCGAATTGCGGCGGGCATACCAGAAGCCGTCGGGCGTACCGGATATATCTTCATTGTAGTGGAGATAATAACCCTGAACGCCGTCGATACCGCTGATGGCATTATAAAAAGACCGCCGGACCTTGTCTTCCAAGCGGTCCCGATACGCTTTATCGCGCAGTTCCTGCGGGTCCTTGACTTCGTGTTCGATCGTGTTGCCGATGTAATGGACGATATCTTCAGACTGGATGAAAATGGGGTTCAACGTCGTATAGACATGAGCTGCCTGACCATTGAGCGTCCTGGCGGCAATGATGGTTTCATCGTGATCGACGAGAATGACAGCGAGGGCGCCAAAGACCATGGACAGCGTCAGCGACACGCCGCAGATGATAGTCAGGAATCGCGAGCGGATCGTCTGCATCACAACCGCCTCCTCTCCCTATGTCTACTATATATAGCTATCCGTAATACTTTGTATTAATTATAGTATAAGACAGGCAGAAGTACAAGCCATTTCTACGACACCTGTCCTGCCAGCCACGGTGCTGTCAGGGCTGATAGGACAAGATGGAAAAGACTTCCCGATTTGGGTGGTGCGATTCTTCAAAATAAAGGGTCCGCTTCAGTTCCCGTTCCCATTCGGCTTTGCGCTTCTTATCCTTGAGCAGGGCCAGGACATCGGGATGCGCCTCGATGAGGACGTCGCCCTGCAGATGATGGCTCCCGGCCAGGTGGCGCAGGCGGCGGATAATCTGGATGGCCACGGTTTCCGGCGAATAGAGGACGCCCGAACCGCCGCAGACATCGCAGGGGCTGAACTGGACCTGATAGAGGCTCTGGCGGGCCTTCTTGCGGGTAATTTCCACCAGATTCAGCGCCGTCATGCCCAGGACGCGGGTCTTGGTGCAATCCAGGGCCGTCTCGCGGGTTAGGATCTGCAAAATCTCGTCGCGTTTCGTCGGCTGGGCCATGTCGATGAAATCGATGATGATGATGCCGCCGATGTCGCGCAGGCGCAGCTGGCGGGCGATTTCTACGGCGGCTTCCTTGTTGACGTGGAAAATCGTATCCTGCAAGGTCGAGCCGTTGCCTGTATACTTGCTGCTGTTGACGTCGATGACCGTCAGGGCTTCCGTATGGTCGATGACCAGATTGCCCCCTGACGGCAGGGGCACGATGCGCGACATTAGGCCTTTCAGGCTGTCTTCGATGCCATAGTGTTCAAAAATAGGCGCGGCGCCTTCGTAAAAGCGGACGCGGCTGCGCCAGGCCGGATCCGGGAAGACCTGGCAGATCCGTTCATAAGCCTCGCGGCTGTCGACGACGACCTGCTTGACGTCGGCCGTAAAATGGTCGCGGATCATGCGCATGACCAGGTCGGCTTCGCGATATAAGAGAGTCGGCTTGCGGGCCAGCTTATAGCGCTGGCAGATACTGTCCCAGGTCCCCAGGAGATACTTCAAGTCGCCTAAGAGTTCTTCCCGGGACACGCCTTTGGCGACGGTGCGGATGATGAGGCCCATGCCGGCAGGCTTGATTTCCGACACGATGCGGCGCAGGCGGTTGCGTTCTTCTTCGTCGCGGATTTTTTTAGAGACGCCGATATAATCGACCGTCGGCATGAGGACGGCATAACGGCCGGCCAGGCTGACATTGGTCGTGACTTTGGGTCCTTTCATGCCCTGTTCGTCCTTGATGACCTGGACCAGGACCGACTGACCTATGGACAGGTGCATCTGCTGGATTTCCTCTTTCGACGCCGCCCGCGGGAACATATCGCCCATATAGATGAAAGCATTCTTGTGGCGGCCGATGTTGACGAAAGCGGCCTGCAGCGACGGCAGGATGTTCTGGATCGTCCCCTTGTAGATATGATTGACGATGTGCATGTCGTCATTGCGTTCGACGGCGAAATCGCGAAGACGGCCATCTTCCAGGATCGCCATGCGCGTTTCTTCTGGCATGACATTGCCTATGATTGTTTTCATCTTCTCATTCCTCCTGTGCGGACAAATTCATAACTCCGGCCCGGATTATTTCACCAGCAAGACGGCGAAATAGCCCGTATCTTTGGCGTCGGCCGCTTTTTCATAAACCGTTTCTCCCGGCAGGCCGCAGCGCTCGATCATGGCCGTCTTGTCCAGGAGCTGCAAGTCCCGCAGCTCGTCCTGGATAGGGCCCAGTTTCCCGGACGGCTTCATGATGACCTTGCTGCCGTCCAGGGCCAGCAGGTCCCGGCGGTGCTTATGATTGCCGGGGATGACGATGAGGGCCTCATCTTTTTCGCACAGCGGCTGCTGGAGCTCGGCTGCGACGGCACAGAAGCTGGGCACGCCGGGCACGATTTCCGTCGCATAGCCGGCCTGGCGGAGCAGGCGGTGGACGTAGATACTGGTCGCATAGACCGTCGGGCAGCCCAGGGTGATGAGGCAGACGTCGCGGCCTTCGTCGAGTTCGTCCATGAGGCGGCGCGCCGCTTTTTCATGAGCGCCCTTCAGGACCTGGTCGTCACGGGTCATGGGAAAATCCATGGCGATGACGGTCTTGTCGTCGATGGTAATGCCACAGCCGTCCAGGGCTTTCATGAGGATGCCCTGGGCCGTGACGACGCCTGTCCGGCTCTGGGGTACGGCCAGGACGGGACAGGTGCGGATGATTTTCAGCGCCTTCAGGGTCAGCAGTTCCGGATCGCCCGGGCCGACGCCGACGCAGTACAGTGTTCCTTTCATATTATGTTATCCCTCGAATAATGAATATTTCTTGCCATCTTCCTTGCGGACGAAGATGCCCGTCCGGCGGGCCAGCATCATGTCCGTATGGATGGGCAGGCCAAATTCATGACCCAATATTTCCCAGACCTGGGACGGCTTGATGGCCCCTTCGCCGGTCTGGTAGATGCCGACGGTCAAATAGACATTGCCCTCTTTGACGTTGCCGTGGACGGCTTCAACGACGTGCTGCTTGACGTCGATGGTCCGCACGCGGTGCTTGCCCTTATGGGATACTTTTTCATAGAGGACGCTGGGCGCGTCGTTGAACTTCGCCAGGATCTGATTGAGCCCGTCCTGGCTGAGGTCTTCCGTCAGCGGGCCGCGCAGGGTATAGACGGCGTAGTTGGCAATGGCCATCAACTTCGGCGCCTTGGCATCGACGTACTTGCCGTCGAGGACGGCAAAGCCGTTAGGCGACATGGCGTTCATCCGTTCCATGACGTCGGGGACAGGCAGTTTTTCCGCCAGTTCCATGTCGAGGTATTCCACATCGGCCGAGACGCCGACGCCCAGGGCGGAGGCGAAACTGAGCTTCATATGGGGATTGAAGCCTTCGGAATAACAGATGGGCAGCTTGGCCCGGATAATGACGTAGCGCACGGCCCGGGCAAAATCCAGGTGCGACAGGAACTGCAGGGCCCCGTCCTTCTTAACAGCTAAACGTAGTCTTTCCATGGTCGTCCCCTTCCTTTCTGTCGATGATGGATACGCCCAGGTGCGGGCAGACACCGCAGCCCGTACAGGGCAGGCGGCGGCAGTCGTGGGTCAGTTCAGCCACCGTGGCTTTCTGCCATTCACGTTTCAAATAAGTCTTGGCAGCGCCGTTGCTCAGGTGGTCCCAGGGCAGGGCTTCGTCGAGGCTGCGCGTCCGGGCCGCGTAGTAATCGGGGTCGATGCCGGCCAAGTCGAAGGCCTTCATCCACATATCGTAATCGAACATTTCCGTCCAGCCGTCGAACTTGCAGCCCAATTTCCAGGCTTGGTAAAGGACTTTGCCCATACGGCGGTCGCCGCGGGCGAAGGTCGCTTCCAGGCGGCCCGTCTTGGCGTCGTGGTAGTGATAGGAAATGTGCTTGTCGTTGATAAGGCCCTTGATGTACTGCTGTTTCCGTTCGATTTCTTCGATGGGCAGCTGGCCGAACCACTGGAAGGCCGTGTGCGACTTGGGCACGAAGCTTGATACGGAAACCGTGACCTTGCCGTTGTTCTTGTGGGTCACTTTGCGGTACAAATTGAGGACCTTATAGGCCAAATCGGCAATGCCGGCCAGGTCTTCATCGGTTTCCGTCGGCAAGCCCATCATGAAGTAGAGCTTGACCGTGGACCAGCCGTTCTGGAAGGCATTTTCACAGGCTGCCAGCAAATCTTCTTCGGTGACGCCCTTGTTGATGACGTCGCGCAGGCGCTGGGTCCCCGCTTCGGGCGCAAAGGTCAGGCCGCTCTTGCGGACCTGCTGGACCTTCTTGGCGATGTCGACGGAAAAGCTGTCGACCCGCAGTGACGGCAGGCTGACGCTGACTTTCTGCCCCTTAAATTCATCCAGGAGCTGGTCGACCAGTTCCGGCAGGCACGAATAATCAGCCGAGCTGAGACTCATGAGGGAAATTTCATTGTAACCGGAATTGGCGATGATCTGTTTGGCCAGGTCCGCCAGGTGTTCCGGCGATTTTTCCCGGACCGGCCGGTAAAGCATGCCGGCCTGACAGAAACGGCAGCCCCGGCTGCAGCCGCGGAAGAGTTCCAGGACGGCCCGGTTGTGGACGATGTCGATGTTAGGGACGATAGGCTTGGTCGGGAAAAAGACGTGTTCCACATCGGAGACGACGCATTTCTCGATTTCTGCCGGTGCCCCCGGTTCGGTCACAGTCAGGCCCTGGAAATCGCCGTTGTCATCGTAGTGGGCTTCATAGAAAGACGGCACGTAGTTGCCCGGCTGCTGGGAGAGCTGTTTCAACAGGCCCTTCTTTCCGCCAGGCTTCCCCTGCTCTTTCCAGGCGATGATCGTATCGGCCAGGACCTGCGTCGATTCTTCCGATTCGCCCAGGAAAAAGACGTCGATATAATCGGCTAAAGGTTCGGCGTTATAGGCACAGGGACCGCCGGCTGCCACCAGGGGCATATCGTCGCCGCGGTCTTTGGCAAAGAGCGGGATGCCGGCCAGGTCGAGCATGTTGAGGATGTTGGTGAAGCTCATTTCGTACTGGAGGGTAAAGCCGACCATGTCGAAATCGCGGACAGGCGTCTTCGTTTCCAGGGAAAAGAGCGGATAGCCCTGACTGCGCATGACTTCTTCCATATCCGGCCAGGGCGCATAGACCCGTTCAGCCGCCACATCGGGCCGTTCATTGAGGAGCGCATAGAGGATGCGCAGCCCCAGGTGGCTCATGGCGACTTCATAGACGTCAGGGAAACAATAAGCAACGGTCAGCTTGACGGCGTCGTGGTCTTTGACGACGCTGTTCCATTCGCCGCCGACATAACGGGCGGGCTTGCTGACTTTGCTCAATAAAATCGGATCGATCTCCACGGGATGTGACAAATTAGTTTCCTCCTTCACGGCGGGTTAAAAAATCATCGTCTGTTGACGCATGTAAATACTCAGTAACAGGCCCAGGCCCATCATATTGGTCGTCAAGGCGCTGACACCGTAACTCATGAACGGCAGAGGAATCCCCGTGACCGGCATGATGCCGCAGGTCATGCCGACGTTGACCAGTATCTGGAAAGCCCACATGGACACGACGCCGGTCGCCAACATCATGCCGAAGCTGTCCTTGCAGTCCTTGGCGATCATCAGGCCGCGATAGACGAGGATGAAATACAGGAACAAGAGAAAGACGCAACCCAAAAAGCCCAGTTCTTCACCGATGACGGAAAAGATGAAGTCCGTGTGGTTTTCCGGCAGGAAGTTCAGCTGGCTCTGGGTCCCCTGGAAGAGGCCCTTGCCAAAGAGCATGCCCGAACCGATGGCGATTTTGGACTGGATGATATGGTAACCGGCACCGAAGGGGTCGGCATTCGGATTGAGGAAGACCGTAATACGGGACTTCTGGTAATCCTTGAGAAAATGCCAGCCTACAGGCGCCAGGACGACGCCGGCCAAAAAGACATTCCGCAAGAGGGACATCTTGATGCGGCCGACGAAGAGCATGCCAAAGGTAATGGCCAGGAAGACAAGACTCGTCCCCAAGTCAGGCTGTTTCAAGACAAGCAGGAACGGAATCCCGACATAGAGGCCGATGGGCAGGACCTGGCGCCACGTATTGAGCTGGCCTACGCGGTCGCTGAGGATGGACGCCGTGCAGATGATCATGATGAGCTTGGAAAATTCCGACGGCTGCAGGGTAATCGGACCGAGCTGGATCCAGCGCTGGGCCCCCAGGGCCGACGTGCCGACGAACATGACGGCGACCAGCATGAGCAGGTTGATGATGTACAGGGGTTTTGCGTATTTTTTCAGCTTCGCATAGTCGAAGCGGCTGAAAAAGAGGATGATCATCAAGTCGACGACGAAAGCCGCCCCCTGCTTGGCGACGAAGTCGTAATTGATGGCCCCTTTGTTGATATGCGTCGCACTGCCGATGATACACAGGCTGATGCAGACGATGAGGAAGCTCACGATGAGCAGGACTTTATCTAAGTTTTTCCATTCGCGTTGAATAAACATTTCTCTCTCCTATCGACGATAGTGGCGCCAATTCTGACATTCCTGACGACGGCGGCGCAGTGACAGGCCCGATGAAACAGGCCGGGCCAGCTGCTTCGGCAGTAAGGCCGTCAACGCGGCCGTGTCGATGGCCTGCCCCGTTTCCAGCCAGTCTGCCGTCGCCGACAAGGCCTGACAGAACGGCAGCGATTCCGATACGCTGGCAATCCGCCCTTCTCCGGCAGCCCGGTCGATGCCTTCATCATGCGGCAAGAGACCGGCGAGGTGGCCGGTCTGCAAGCACGATTGGGCCGTATCGGCGGTGATGAGGCCGTCGGCGTAAAAATTATTGAGGATGACATCGTAGTGAAAACGCTTCTGCCGGTCGCAATACTGCATGAGCCTGGACACATCGCGCAGCGACGACGGCGACGGTCCGACGACGAACAAGATGTCATCGGCCAGGGCCGTCGCCGCCTTATAGGCGCCATCGCGGCCAGGCGGGCAATCGATGAGCGTATAGTCATAAGAAGCAGATAGCGACTCCAGGACATACTGGTACGACGGGATATCGACCCGCTCCCAGGTCCGTTTCTGGCTGGCCGGCAGGAAATCCAGTCCCGGCACGACCGTCAACAGGGCCTGGCCGGGCAGGCACTTGCCCCGCGCCGCCTGGCTGGCATCGTAATGGATAGCGCCGTCCAGACCGAAGAGCAGGTCCAGGTTGCGCAGCCCCATATCAGCATCGGCCGCCAGGACGCGATGGCCCCGGCGCTGCAAGAGGACGGACAGGGCCGCCGTGATCAAGGTCTTGCCGACGCCGCCCTTGCCGGAGGCGATGGCGATGAGCTGGGACATGAAATCACTTTCCTTTCTGATGGGATGCAGCCGTCACCGGCGCTTACCGGTCATCACTGTCGTGCTGACTGTCACCCTTCCCATCGTGGGTGTTCTTATCGGCTTTAGTATTTTTATCTTTGCCGTTCTTGTCCTTATCCTTCGGTGCGCCTTCGGCATATTCGCCGACGTGGAAGTACGCTTCCAGCATGGAACGGACAATCGGGCCGGACGACAGGGAGCCGAACCCGCCCTGTTCCGTCAGGACGGCGATGACGATGCGCGGATGTTCATACGGCGCATAGGCGACGAACCAGCCATGGTCCGTGCCGCCGAAGTTTTCCGCCGTCCCTGTCTTGCCGGCGACCTGAATCGGGAAGCCTGCGAACAAGGAACCGGCAGTACCGGATTCTTCGGCAACGTTACGCATCCCTTCGCGGACCAGGTCCAGCGTCGATTTGGATACGGACAAGGTGCCGACCTGTTCCGGTGCGAAGATCTTATATGGCGTGCCGTCGAGATTGTCGATACGGCTGACGATGAACGGCCGGTACTGGATGCCGCCGTTGGCGACTTCGCTGACGATCATAGCCGCCTGGAGCGGCGTGACCAGCTGGAAGCCCTGGCCGATAGCCGAGTTGAACGTATCGCCGAGGTACCATTCATCGTGGAAATTCTTCTTCTTATATTCCGCACTGGCGACCAGGCCCGGTGCTTCGCCGCGCAGGGCGATGCCCGTTTTCTTGCCCATGCCGAACATGCGGGCGTATTTTGCCAGTTCGTCGATGCCGACGCGGCGGCCCATTTCGTAGAAGTATACGTTATCGGACTTAGCCAGGGCTTCGACGAAGTTGATCCAGCCCAGGGCTTCGCCACCGGCGTTGCGCATATCGACTAACCAGTGACGGCCACTGTCGAAGATCATTTCATCAGGCGTGACTTTCTTCAATTCCAAAGCGGCCGACCCTGTGATCAGCTTGAACGTCGAACCTGGCGGATATTCACCGGCAATGACGCGGTTTTCCATGGGGTGGTTGGGATTGTCGTTGATGAGGGACCATTCCTTTTCCGTAATGCCCCGGGTGAACCAGTTCGGGTCGTATGCCGGGCGGCTGGCCATGGCCAGGACAGCGCCCGTGTTGGGGTCGACGGCGACGGCGGCGATGCCGTGGGTGCCGATGCCATTGGCAATCTGGCGGTCCATGGCCCGTTCCGTAGCCTGCTGCAGGTAGAGGTCGATGGTCAAGTGCATATTATGGCCGGCGACGGGTTCCTTCCGTTCCATTTCCTTGACCGGGCTGCCGGCCGCATCGACTTCGACCTGACGGCCGCCGTCCTTGCCGCGCAGGAGGTCGTCATAATAAGCTTCCAGGCCGGCCCGGCCGATCTGGGTGATGTTGGACACGCCTTCGACGCCTTTCAGGCGCTTGGCATCTTCTTCATCGATCTGACCGACATAACCGAAAACCTGAGCGGCCATCATCTTATAAGGATAATAGCGGATCGGCTGGACGTCGACAGAGACGCCAGGCAGGTCATTGCGCTGTTCTTCGATTTTGGTGACGATATCCTGGGTCAAATCATTGGCCAGGACCGTCGGCACATAGGAACTCTTGACTTTCTGGACCTTTTCCCGCAATTTATCTTCGGGCATGTTGAGGATGCCTGCCAGTTTCTGCAGTTCTTCGTCACTCATGCCTTCTTTAGGCGGTACATACGTGACCATGAAGCTCGGCCGCGAGCCGACCAGGATCTGGCCATTGCGGTCGTACATGATGCCGCGCATCGCTGCGATAGGAATAGCCCGCAGGCGGTTCCCTTCGGCCAGAGTGTGGTAATATTCGCCGGCAAAGAGCTGTAAATAGACCAGCCGGCTGACGAGTATGATGAAAATCACGATGATGATCCAGTAGAGATACCGGAAGCGGCCATCTTGATTTTTCTTTTTCAGTAACGCTTCAAGCATAAATTAATCTCCTTCATTTACCAGCGATAGCCGGGAAACCCGTAAAAAGCATCTTCACGGCGCAAGTGCCAGACGATGTGGTCTACGGGCAGGGCCAGGATCCCGTGATAAACAAGCATGGGTATGCTGAATTCCAATAAGTAGGCGGCAATATTGATGTACTGGCCGGCCAGGAAGAGGAAGCCGCAGGTCAGGGCCAGGCCGACTTCCGTCGCGCCCAGGACGATGAGCAGCGTCAGGACCCACTGGTCCTTGTCGATATCCCGGCCCAGGTAGCTGCAGACCAGGGCTACGATGAGGTAGACCAGGAGGTGCATCCCAAAGAAATTGCCGATGATGACGTCCTGACAAAAGCCGCCCAGCAGGGCCGTGATGATGCCGATGCGCTGTCCGTGATGGAGGGCCATGAGGACGACGAAGACGAAGATGAGGTTCGGCTGGCTCACACCGTTAAACATAAAAGGCAGGACAGCGCTCTGCAAAATGAAGACGATGAAAGCCGTCATGATACAGTTCAGTTTCTTCATAAGGCTGCGGCTCCTTTGATCCCTTCTACTTTGTCGCGATTCGTCTGCGGTACGAGTTTCGGCGTAACCTCCGGTTTTTCATAAGACCCGGTGTCGGCCGACTTCAAGATGACGAAGACTTCTTCCAGTTTGGAGAAATCGACGCTGGGACGAATGACGGCATATTTTACGAAATCATTTTCATTCTGATGGATCGACACGATGGTACCGATGGGCAGGCCCTTCGGGTAGATAGAGCCGAAGCCCGACGTGACCAGTGTATCCCCTTCCAGGATATCTGCGTCCTTGGCGATGTTGACGAACTGCGGTTCCGTCGGTACGTTGCCGTTACCGCGGACGACAGAGGACACCCGCGATTCCGGACGCTGGACGATGGCGCCGATGCTCGTCCGCGGGTCGGTCAGGAGCTGGACCCGAGCCGAATGAGGATAGACATCGCTGATGAAGCCGACGACGCCGCTCGGCGTGATGACAGGCATATCCTTTTCGACGCCTTCACCGCTGCCGACGTCTATGATCATCGTATTGGTCCACGTGCCATAGTCACGGGAAATGACGGACCCAGCCAGAAGCTGGTACTGGTTGTGGGACGATTTGAAATTGAGGAGCGCCCGCAGGCGGTCGTTTTCGGCTACGACTTCATCGTAGTCGACAGTCCGGCTCTTGAGGTCGGCATTTTCTTTTTCCAGCGATTCCCATTCAATGCGGTTTTTCAGGCTGATGTCGACAATGTGGATGCTCGACGTCAGGGAGTCCATGACGCGGCTGGCACCGTATTCAAAAGGCGACATGATCGTCATCAGCGGCTTGGTGATGAACGGCAGGGAATCGCGCTGGCGCCAGGCCCAGCCGACAAGCGCAATGACGATGAATAAGATGAGTACGAAGACGACGCTTCTTTTACCGAACGAAAACAATTTTAAAATCTCCTCCTATATATACGCTGAGCCCCTTCGACGAGGGCCGATAACTTATCACGATCCGCGACGGCAATGCCCGTGCCTTTGGCAACGGCCAGTTCCGGTTCCGGGGCCACCATGACCGGCACGCCCAGTTCCTGCGTAAAGAGCTGGTCCAGGCCCTTGAGCTTGGCGCCGCCGCCGGTGAGGACGATGCCGTGTTCCATGATGTCCGCTGCCAGTTCTGGCGGCGTTTCCCGCAGGACATCCTTGACCAGGTCGAGGATCTTGATAAGGGGCTTGCCGATGACGTGGTAGAGCTCACTCGATTTGATGGCCATTTCCCGCTGGAGACCGTCGTCGAGGCCGCGGCCCATGAAGTAATAGCCCCGGTCCTCTAAAGGCAGGATCGCCGAACCATTGGTCACTTTCATTTCCTCGATAGTCGTATCGTCCGTGACGATATCGTACTGATAGCGCAGATAATCTTTGATGGCCGCATTGAAATCAAGGCTGCCCAAGTGGAGCGACTTGGAAACGACGATGCCCCCCAGGGACAGCATGGCCACATTAGTCGTACCGCCGCCGATGTCGATGACCATGTTGCCGACCGGGTCATAGACGGGCAGGTTGACGCCGAGGGCAGCCGCCGCTGCCGTTTCGATCAAAAAGGCTTCTTTCGCGCCGGCCTGGTAGACCGCTTCCATGACGGCCCGCTTCTCGACATTCGACGCTGCCGACGGCACGCCGATCATAATGCGCAGGCGCTGGACACTGCGGACGCACTTGCTGAGGATATACCCCAGCATGGTCCGGGTAACACTGTAATCGGCGATGACGCCGTGGACCAGCGGCCGATGGAGCTTCACCGTTTCCGGTGACCGGGATAACAAGTCTTCGGCGGCCCGGCCGACAGCAATGATCTTGCTGTTCCGTTCGTCCGTCGCCATGACCGATGGTTCAGACAGGACGATGCCCCGGCCCTCCACATAGACCTGGGTTGTAGACGTCCCTAAATCAATCCCTATATTTTTAGTTAATGGAGAAAAAATCGAAGCCATAACAAATCCTTTCTATTCCTTTCGCATATTCTGTCTTAGTTGAACAGTCATCAATTCCATATTTTATCACATTGCGCCCCTTTTCGCATTAACTAATTTCAGGGAATGGAAAAAAGGGCCTGTCGCACGTGCGACAGACCCTTTTAAGTGGTTAGCAGCTACCCCCACATGTGCATGACAGCCGAAACAGCCACGCGCCCCGTCCCTTACGCGACTTTCAAGCCGGCGCGGTGCAAGGCCATGACGATAGGAGTGATGATGAGGCCCGATACGATGGCTTCCGGGATACCATTGACGGCCGTGATGCCCAGCATGATGTTGATGACATTCATGAAGGGAATACCCTGCGCTTCAGCATAGGGGACGCCGACGATGGCCGTAAAGGACCCGAGGAAGAGAATCGTATGGCAGACCGTCGTCAAGACTGCCGTAATGGCAATACGCCATACTTCGCGGATTTTCAGATGACGATAGATTTCAAAAGCAATGACGCCGATGAGGATGCGCGGTATGATACAGATGAAGGCATCGGCAACGACGTTATACTGAACGGCGAACAAGAGCAAGGCACTTGGCGCCTGTAAAGACCGGATAAAAGAAAAAATGCCGAACATGAAGCCGACAATCATGCCGACCTTGCGGCCTGCCGTCAGGCTGCCGATAATCGTCGGAATATGAAGGATCGTCGCATTCATGATGACCAGCGGAATGAAGCCATAGCCCGTAAGACCTAAAAAAATCGTAATGGCCGACAAAAAACCGGCAACTGTCAACTGCCGGATCGACAAAAAAGTGCGCTGTGCCGGCATGGTGCCAGCTGCATTCTGTTTTCCCATGATTTTCCTCCGTTCTCGCTCTCTCGCAAGATACAAGTCGCAAACAAGCAAACAGACACAAAAACACGGCCGGTCCGCGCCAGTATCCGCCCGTTCCCGGTACCAATCCGGCGCTGAAAAAGAACCTGCCTTCTGTGTCACGCGTAGTATATCATATTTAGCCAGGCCTTGCCAATAGCAATTGGGAATATTGTGAATTTTTACACGAGCATAATGCAAAGGGGCTGTAACAAAATGAGCTTTTTAGCTCATTTTGTTGCAGTCTTCTTTCTTTCCCATAACTAACACAATAGCTGGCATTTTTCATTTTCGTGAAAAATGCCAGCTATCTGTTTTTAGGCGTACTTTAATAAGCCTTGCTGTTTTTTCTTTTTTTAGCAGGCTACTGTATGTGTTTCTTCTTTTTCTAAATAGTGTTGTTGTAATCGGTCCGTATCCCGGCGACTTCGGTATTTTCTCAGATTAAAGCCGAATGCCATGAACAACAGTTCCTTTTCTACACTTTCTTTTCCCTTATGTCTCACTCGGCGGTATTCGTAGTTTCCCTTTACTGTTCCAAACGCCCCTTCTATCTGTATGGAGCGGTTAATCCGCAACTGGATTCCTTTTTCACTATGAATGAAGTCGTAGTCCCTGTCCAATAAGGATTGGTAGTAAGGATTGTACTGTACCATTTTATTCTGTGTTGGTTTCTTTCCTGTACGGGTCGGCTGGCATTGATTCCGTTTTCCACAATACTGACAGTTTTCACATTGGTAAATTCGTACGGTCCGTTCATATCCGCTGGCCCTATCGCGCTGCTTTTTTTCCGTTATGAAATGCAGCTTCCTTCCTTTGGCACAGGTATAGGTATCGCTGTCTGCGTCATAGGCCATATTGCTTCGGTGCCCGATTTTTTTCTTGAAGGCAGACGTCTTCCGGTATTCATACTCCCGTGGCTTGATGCATACCGTGCTTCCTTTCTTTTCTATCCAGTCCATATTCTCTTCACTGTCATATCCGGCATCCGCCACGATATGATCTGCCAGTCTTCCATACTCTGATTCCAATGCCGTCAAAAACGGGATCAAGGTCCGGGTATCTGTTGGATTCGGGAATAGACCCAGTCCGATAATATATTCAGACTGTACGGCTAACTGAAGATTGTAGGCCGGCTTCAGCTGCCCGTTTTTCATGTGGTCTTCTTTCATGCGCATAAATGTAGCATCGGGATCGGTCTTGGAATAACTGTTCCGTGTGCCCAGTATGGTCAGGTGGGCATCATATTCTTGCTGTTTCTCCCGGATGGCTGCCACTTCTTCAAATAGTTTTTGTTCGACTGTTTTTCGGTGGCCAGACCCTTGCACGAATGTGATGCCGTTTCCTTGGCATACGTCTGCGGCAGACCGGAGTAATTCATCGTCATCCAGTGTACAGGTATCCATGCCCGTGAAAGCTAGCATCTGTTCCTGGATTTGCCGCCGTTTTTCCTTTAGCTTAGCGATCCCTTTTTCCACTCGCTTGCGCCAGACAAACGTATAGCGGTTCGCGTTGGCTTCCATCTTGGTCCCATCAATATACCATTCTGTAAAATCTACGGAATCCAGCAAAGACAGTTGATGCACAAACTGGGCAAACAAATGGCGGAGCACTTCTATGGGAATCCGGTGAAAGAAACGGCCAAACGTCATGTGGCTGGGAGCCGGATACCCTTCCAGCAACCACATATATTCTATATTGACACGGCATTGTTCGCTGATACTGCGCAGGGAATATACGCCCTGGGCTGCAGCAAAGACCCTCACTTTGAACAAGATCTTGGGCGGTACCTTAGGATTTCTGCCTTTAACAGAGTAGAGATGCTGTAATGCTGAATAATCCAACCTTTCTAATAATGCATCTACGATACAAACCAACCGATCTTGTTCTAGTGAAATGCCATAATCCAATGGCAAAACGAGTTGCCTCGGAGTGTAAGTTTTGGTATACTTTACGTGGTTGATTTTGTTTGGCATACAATAATTATACCAGCAAAGAGGCCCTTTGGGGCCTCTTTTGCTTAAAAAAAATGGGCTCAGATAACTGAGTCCATTTTTTAGATGAGGCTATTCTGTTACAGCCCCTTTTGAGTATGAAGTTGAAAGTTTGATGTTTGATGTAGATATTTTTAAATTTAAAGCAATCTCCTTAAACACTCTGTCTATATTGCTCAACAGCGGGTAATTACTACATATTTGCTTCGATTTTTTCGATAATCAAACGCTGTACCCATTTGGGCGGCATCCGATTTCCGGCATTCCATTCCTGGACCGTACGATAAGGCGCCCCTAAGAGTTCAGCCAATCCTTTTACATTTAATCCGGCTTTCTTGCGCGCGTACTTGATAGGATTATTTTCCCGGTCAATGACATCTTGATATGCGTCGGTATCAGCAACCACTAAATTAACGAATCCATTTTCCGGTACTTTTACTTTATCCCGCGGTGTCGGTTCGGGTATAGCCTGCTTTTGCTGTTCCATACTCCAAACCATTAAATTCAACACATCGTCTGCGTTTTCCATTGCTTCGGTCAAGGTTGCGCCATCGGTAAAGCAGCCGTCTACATCCGGAAAATTTACGTAATATACTTTGTCTTTTTCATCCCATTGGAATGTAGCTGGGAAAATATATTTGCTCATGACGTCCTCCTTTTTATATGAATCAGGTCAAGGGGATTTCTCCCCTTGCCTTACTGAATACCAGCCTGTTTAAAAATAGCTTTAATAGTTCCTGACGGTATGTCCTTATTGTGCCGCCAGACGGGGAATTGCTTTCCCGTTATCGGGCTGTAATACAGGTCATGATTTCCACCATGCCCAATCAACTTGCACCCATTCTTTTTAAGGATCTTTAACAGCTCCGACCTCTTCATTCTGTAACCCCCTTTCTTTAATTATATTATATACCTCCTGAGTGTATTTGTAAATACAAAAAAACACCTTTTGAGTTTATTTTCATTTTTAAAAAGGGGGCGATTTTTATGAAAAAAAGACCTGATGGCCGCTACAAAGTCTCTCTGACCATCGACGGCAAACGTCATTATTTTTACGGCCGAACCATTAAACTTTGCCCTGTCGCGGGGTCAAAAAGGGGGGCAAACGCACCAGATACTATGGGGTCAATAAAAAAGGACAACCATCATTCAATGTGATGGTTGTCCCATTGGTGCGAGTGGAGGGACTTGAACCCTCACGCCGTGAGGCGCCAGATCCTAAGTCTGGTGCGTCTGCCATTCCGCCACACTCGCAAGTACCTTTTTATTTTACCATGCTTTCCTCCTATTGGTCAAACAAAAAATATGGTATCATATTTCTATACATATCATAAAGGAGGCTTGTTATGTTATTACAAAGGGAATCGAAATTTGAAGGGTCTGTACTCGGATTTATCGGCTATGGCCTCATCTTAGTCATCATTACGATTTGTACGTTCGGAATCGCCTACCCTTGGGGCGAAGTCATGTTCCGCCGCTGGATCTGCCGCAATACGATCATCGACGGCCAGCGTCTCACTTTTGATGGAACAGGTCTGCAGCTCTTCGGCAGCTACATCAAATGGTGGTTCTTCACTCTCATCACGTTGGGCATCTATGGCTTCTGGCTGTTCAACAAGATGACAGCCTGGCGGGTCAAACATACGCATTTCGCAGAATAAAAAAAAGGCGCTGTCACACGAAGGCAGCGCCTTTTTAACACTATACGACCTGGAACAAATAGAATTTCAGGTAATTCGTTTCCGGAACGTTCCAGAGGATGGGATGGTCCGGCGACTGCTGGCGGCCTTCAATCTGGCGGAGGCGGACGCCGGCGTCTTTGGCGGCATCGTGGAGCATCTGGCGGAACAGATCGTCGCGCATGAAGTGCGAGCACGAGCAGGTCGCCAGATAGCCGCCGCGGGGCAGGAGTTTCATCGCTTTCAAGTTGATTTCCTTATAGCCCCGCATGGCGTTGCGGACGGTATGGCCCGACTTGGTGAAGGCCGGCGGGTCGAGGATGATGAAGTCATAGTCGTGGCACTTGTGGTCGGCCAGGTCGGTCAAGAGGTCGAAGACGTTGGCCTGCTTGGCCGTGACGATGGCTTCCAAGCCGTTGCGGCGGATGTTCTCGTTAGTCATGTCAACGGCTTCCTGGGAAATATCGACAGCCGTGACGCTGGCTGCCCCGCCCTTGGCCGCATTGAGGGCAAAGGCCCCGGTATGGGTGAAGCAGTCCAGGACGTGTTTGCCGGCGGCGATTTTGGCAACAGCCAGGCGGTTGTATTTCTGGTCCAGGAAGAAGCCCGTCTTCTGGCCATTTTCGACGTCTACATCATAGAGGATGCCGTTTTCGTCGATTGTCGTCAAGACGCTGCCCGGCTGAGGCAGGAAGTCCGCTTCATACCAGCCTTTATACTCTTCCATGCCGTCCAGTTTACGGACCTTGACGTCATTCCGTTCGTAAATGCCGCGGATGGTGACGCCCATGGCAGCCAATTCATCGACGAGGGCTTTGAAGATGACCGGTTTTACCTGGTCCATGCCGTAGCACAAGGCCTGGGCGACGAGGACATCGTTGTAGCGGTCTACTGTCAACCCCGGCATATCGTCGGCATCGCCGAAGATGAGGCGGCAGCAGGCAAAGTCCTTATCGCCCATGACGGTCTTGCGGTAATCCAGGGCGTACTTGACCCGGCGCTGCCAGAAGGCTTCATCGAAGCGGTCGTTGGCATTGCGCGACACGATGCGCACGCGGATTTTGGAAATATCATTGGCAAAGCCCGTCCCGAGATAGCGGTCCTTATCGCTGTAAACGTCGACGATGTCCCCGGTCTGATACGTGCCTTCGACATGGGTCACTTCTTCCCCATATACCCAGGGGTGGCCACTGCGGGCGGCCCGTTCCCCTTTTTTCGTAATCGTTAATTTTGCATAAGGTCGGTTCATAGTACCCCCGTTTTATAAAATATAATGGCTCAAGTCGACGTTCTGGACGACGTCGTTCAGTTTGCCCGAAACGAATCCCTTGTTGACGACGATGTGTTTTTCGTCGATGTCCGGTGCTTCATAAGCTACGTCTTCGAGGATTTTTTCCAAAATCGTGTGCAGCCGGCGGGCGCCGATGTTTTCCGTTTCTAAATTGACGCGGTATGCGTATTCGGCAATAGCGTCGATGCCGTCATCGGTAAATTCCAGGGTGACGCCGTCTGTTTCCAAGAGGGCCTTGTACTGTTTGACCAGGGACTGGTTCGGTTCAGTCAGGATGCGGCGGAAATCGTCGACTGTCAAGGACTGGAGTTCGACGCGGATCGGGAAGCGGCCCTGCAGTTCCGGAATGAGGTCGCTCGGCTTGGAAACGTGGAAGGCACCGGCAGCGATGAAGAGGATGTGGTCCGTCTTGACCGGGCCGTATTTCGTATTGACCGTGGCCCCTTCGACGATGGGCAGGATGTCGCGCTGTACGCCTTCTCGGGAGACGTCCGGCCCGTTGGCGTGGCCTTTTTCAGCGATCTTATCAAATTCGTCGATGAAGACGATGCCCGATTCTTCTGTCGCTTCGATGGCTTTATCGACGATGATGTCCATGTCCAGGCATTTTTCCAATTCTTCTTCCTTGAAGATTTCCCGGGCCTTGGCGACGGTCATCTTCTTTTTCTTCTTCTTTTTCGGCATGATGCTGCCCAGCATTTCCTGGAAGTTATTGGTTAGTTCTTCCGTCGAATTGCCCGTCAGGATGCCCTGGAAACCCTGGTTCTGTTCAGCCACTTCGACTTCGATTTCCCGGTCGTCCATCTTGTGGGCGCAAATATCTTCAAACATCTTCTGGCGGCGGTCGGACTTCGGTTCTTCGAGCTGCTTCGGTTCTTCCGGCGTATCTTCTTCATCATCGTCGCTGCTGAAGAAGACGTCCATCGGGTTCTTGACCTTTTCCTTGATGGATTTCTTGGGCCAGAAGACCTGAAGGATGCGCTTGTTGGCTTCTTCTTCCGCCTTTTCTTCATAGCGCTGGCTTTCCTGTTCCTGGACCATGCGGATGGCGTTGGCCACGAGGTCGCGGATCATCTGTTCGACGTCGCGACCGACATAGCCGACTTCCGTATATTTCGTCGCTTCGACTTTGATGAACGGTGCGCCGACGAGCTTGGCCAGGCGGCGGGCGATTTCTGTCTTGCCGACACCGGTCGGGCCGATGAGCAGGATGTTCTTGGGGATGATTTCATCCTGCATGTCTTCACTCAGGCGTTTGCGGCGCCAGCGGTTGCGCAGGGCGATGGAAACGGATTTCTTGGCTTCGCTCTGGCCGACGATGTATTTATTCAGTTCCGCCACGATCTGTTTTGGCGTCAATTCTGTTTTTTCCATGGAAATACCTCTTTCTTAGATTTCTTCGACAATGACATTGTGGTTGGTGTAAACGCAGATGTCCGCTGCGATATGCAGGGACTTTTCAGCGATATCCCGGGCCGACAGGTCCGTATTCTGCAGAAGGGCCCGTGCCGAAGCCAGGGCGTAGTTACCGCCGGAACCGATAGCCAAGACGCCGTCATCCGGTTCAATGACTTCGCCATTGCCGGAAATGAGCAGGATACGCTGACTGTCAGCGACCAGGAGCAGGGCTTCCAATTTATGGAGAATCTTGTCGGACCGCCAGTCCTTGGCCAGTTCGACGGCGCTGCGGACGAGGTTGCCGTTGTGTTCGTTCAATTTAGCTTCAAAATGGTCGAATAAGGTGAACGCATCGGCGACAGAACCGGCAAAGCCGCTGATAATCTTACCGTGGTAAAGGCGGCGGACTTTCTGGGCCGTCCCCTTCATGATGACGGCGTTGCCCATCGTGACCTGGCCGTCACCGGCAATGGCCGTCTTGCCGTCGCGCTGGACGGCGCATATCGTAGTAGCGTGGAATTCAGTAGACATTAATTCAGACATGGGTAATCCCCCTTCATTTGTTCGATTTCATCGAGCGCCCGCTGAGCCAGCAGGGCGTTCTTTTCTTTCTTCTTCATGCGCTTCTTGATGCCCAGCGGTTCCATGAGGCCGAAATTGATATTCATCGGCTGGAAATGGTCGTTCGGGCCGCTGGAGATATATTGGCTCAGGCCGCCCATGGCCGTACGCCTGGAAAAGGTCAATCCGTCTTCCCCTTGCAGGAGGCGGGCTGCATTGACACCGGCCAAAAGGCCCATGGCTGCCGATTCCAGGTAGCCTTCGACGCCGGTCAGCTGGCCGGCAAAGAGGAGGTTCGGCTGCTTGCGCAGCTGCAGCGTCGGCAAAAGCAGTTCCGGCGAATTGATGTAGGAATTGCGATGCATGACGCCGTAGCGGACGAATTCGGCGTGTTCCAGGCCGGGGATCATGGAAAAGACCCGTTTCTGTTCGGGGAACTTGAGGTGCGTCTGGAAGCCGACGATATTGTACAGCGTAGCACTGCCGTTATCCTGGCGCAGCTGGACGACAGCATAAGGCAGTTCACCCGTACCGGGCAGTTCCAGGCCGACCGGCTTCATCGGGCCATAGCGCATGGTGTCGATACCACGGCCAGCCATGACTTCGATAGGCATACAGCCTTCAAAGACACTGTCGTCCTTTTCAAATTCGTGGAGTTCGGCACATTCAGCCGTCGTCAGGGCCTGCCAGAAGGCTTCATATTCTTCTTTGGTAAAGGGGCAGTTCAGATAGTCTGCCCCGCCCTTGCCGTAACGGGCCGCGCGGTAGACCTTGGTCATGTCCAGGGAGTCGACGGCGACGATAGGCGCTGCGGCATCGTGGAAATGGAAATAGTCTTCCCCCGTCAGGCGGCGGATGGTATCGGCCAGGGCGTCACTGGTCAGAGGGCCGCTGGCGACGATGCAGATCTGGTCATCCGGCAGTTCCGTCACTTCTTCATGACGGATAGTGACCAAAGGATGATTCTTGAGTTTTTCCGTCACATACTGGCTGAAAGGGACGCGGTCGACGGCCAGAGCGCCGCCAGCCGGGACGCGGTGCGTATCGGCTGCGTCCATGATGAGCGAGCCCAGACGACGCATTTCTTCCTTCAAGAGGCCGACGGCGTTTTCGATATTGGCTGCCCGCAGGGAGTTGCTGCAGACGAGTTCAGCAAAATATTCTGTATGGTGTGCCGGCGACGAT
Source organism: Megasphaera elsdenii DSM 20460 (assembly GCF_003010495.1). NCBI lineage: Bacteria > Bacillati > Bacillota > Negativicutes > Veillonellales > Veillonellaceae > Megasphaera > Megasphaera elsdenii. The sequence continues at coordinate 2,451,707 of NZ_CP027570.1, forward strand.
TTGACCGGCCGCATTTCGACGAGTTCTACTGGAACGCCGCGGCGGACGAGCTGCCAGGCAGCTTCCGAACCGGCCAGACCGGCACCGATGATTAAGACACTATTCTTCATTCACTACCTCACCTTTTTTATGGTTTTCACATTCTGCATTGCTGCAAAAAATCTTATCAGGCCCTTTTTTATAATGTTTGACAATCATGATACTGCCGCAAACAGGACATTTCTTGTCGACAGGCTGGTTCCAGAGGACAAAGTCACATTCCGGATACTGGCTGCAGCCGTAGAAGACGCGGCCCCGCTTGGATTTGCGCTTGATGAGCGTCCCCTTGCCGCACTTGGGACAAGTAATGCCCAGGTCTTCGACGATGGCCTTGGTATTGCGACATTCCGGGAAATTAGAGCAGGCCAGGAACTTGCCGAACCGGCCGAATTTATAGACCATAGGCGCGCCGCAGAGTTCGCAAACCTGCCCTGAATCCTGGCCGGAAATCGTGACCTTTTCCATCTTTTCTTCGGCTTCGTCCATTTCCGGCTTAAAAATATCGTAAAATTCCTGCAAGACGTGACGGTACGTATCCTGGCCCTGCTCGATGGCGTCCAGTTCTTCTTCCATGTGGGCCGTAAAGCCGACGTTGATGATCTGGGCGAAATATTTTTTCAGTAAATCGACGATGATGACGCCCAGTTCTGTCGGGACGAACTGTTTGTCCTTCTTTTCTACGTAATTGCGGTTCTGGATGGTATCCATGATCGGCGCATACGTACTCGGCCGGCCAATGCCCTTTTCTTCCAGCGTCTTGATCAGGCTGGCTTCGGTATAGCGGGCCGGCGGCTGAGTGAAATGCTGCTGCGGCGTGACCGCCTGATTGTGGACAACGGTATTCGCCGAAATGTGCGGCAGTTCAGCCAGAGTCTTATCTTTCTTGGCGTCTTCATAGAGTTCCGTAAAGCCCTTGAACAGGACCTTGTAGCCGGCAGCCCGCAGTTCATAGCGGCCGCTCTCGATGATGATGGCCATGTGTTCCGTTTCGACCGATTCCATCTGGCTGGCCAGGAAGCGGTTCCAAATGAGGGTATACAGGCGCAGCTGGTCGCGGGACAGAAATTCCGACACCTTGTACGGCGTCAGTTCCAGCGACGTCGGACGGATAGCTTCATGCGCATCCTGACTGGTCTGCTTGGTCTTGTAGACGCGGGGCTTTTCCGGGATATATTCTTCGCCATAGTTCGACGTAATGAATTCCCGCGCAGCCTGGACCATGTCGTCGTTGATGCGGACCGAGTCTGTACGCATGTAGGTTATGAGGCCGACATGGCCCTGGTCGCCCATATCGAGGCCTTCATAGAGCTGCTGAGCCAGCATCATGGTCTTCTTGGCACCGAAATTGAGCTTGCTGACACATTCCTGCTGCATCGTCGACGTCGTGAACGGTGGCTGGGGCTGGCGTTTGCGCTTGCGCTTTTCGACTTTTACAATCATATCGGGGTCGTGCGTTTCGCCGCGGCTTTCCCAGGTCAAGTCGTGAGCAATGGTTTCGGCTGCCTCCTGTGTCGGGATTTCCGCCTTCTTGCCGTCGATCTTGGTCAGTTCCGTCGGCAACGTCAGGCCGTCTTCCGTCGTATAGGTCCCGCTGACAGTCCAATATTCTTCCGGTACGAAGGCCTTGATGGCTTCTTCCCGTTCACAGATGAGGCGGACGGCGACGGACTGGACGCGGCCGGCGCTGAGGCCCTTGCAGACTTTCTTCCACAGGAGAGGGCTCAATTTATAGCCGACGATGCGATCCAGGACGCGGCGGGCCTGCTGGGCGTCGACTTTCTTCAAATCGATTGGTTCCGGGTCCTTGATGGCCTCGAGGATGGCTTTCTTAGTAATTTCGTGGAACATGATGCGGCACTTATCGTGCGGATCGATTTCCAGCAAATGGGCCAAATGCCAGGAAATGGCTTCCCCTTCGCGGTCCGGGTCCGTTGCCAGATAGACTTTTTTCGAGCGGATGTATTCGTTCTGCAAGTCTTCGATGAGCTTGCGCTTATCCCACATATTGGTATACGTCGGTACAAAACCGTCTTCGATATTGACACCGAACTGATTGCGCGGCAAATCGCGCAGGTGACCGCGGCTGGCCATGACCTTATAGCCGCTGCCTAAAAAGCGTTCAATCGTCTTGGCCTTGGCCGGCGATTCGACGATGACCAGGTTCTTGGCGTTCTTCGGAAGCGGATCCAGCTTCTTCAGCGGTTCCTTCTTGGGCAGATTGACTGTGCCGTGGATGACGGTCTTCTCACCGTCGCCTTTTTTCTTGCGGCCTCGCTTCTTCTTTTTGGAATCATCAATAATGATCGTGCGTTTAATCGGAAATTCTAACATCTATCTCCATCCTGCCTCTCGCTGTACACGAAATCTGAAAATGTACTTAAACTATTTTCCATCATACACTATTCGCCGCTACCTTTCAAGGTGTGACTCTCTTTAATACTATAATATAGGTGCAAAAAAGGAGCTGTCGCATCGTGACAGCTCCTTTTTGAGTATTAAGTTAGCAGTTTGCAGCCAAACGATTTATTGAATTTTGCTGATGATGACATCGGTCATCTTCTGGGTATCGGCTTTCTTAAAGCCTTCCTTATAGAGGTCCGGTGTGCGCCAGCCGTCCGCTAAGGCGGCATCGACGGCTTTTTCGATCTTGTCGGCCGCTACGTCTTCATCTAAGGAGTAGCGCAGGAGCATGGCTGCCGAGAGGATGGTCGCGCAGGGGTTGGCAATGCCCTGGCCAGCGATGTCCGGTGCCGAACCGTGGATCGGTTCGTAGAGGCTGGTCATTTCGCCGATGGAAGCCGACGGCATCATGCCGATGGAACCGCCGAGGACGGCCGCTTCGTCGCTGAGGATGTCGCCGAAGAGGTTGCTCGTGACGATGACGTCGAACTGTTTCGGATTGAGGGCCAGCTGCATGGCGCAGTTATCGACGTAGAAATGATTCAAGTCGATATCGGGATAGTCCTTGGCGACGTCGATGACCGTGCGGCGCCACAGGCGGGACGTAGCCAGGACGTTGGCCTTGTCGACGGACGTGACCTTATGACGGCGCTTCTGAGCCGCTTTCATGGCAAACGTGCTGATGCGCTGTACTTCCGGGACGCTGTAGTTTTCCAGGTCCCAGGCGCGTTCGACGCCGTTGTGGATTTCCGATTCGCAGCGGTCGCCGAAGTAGATGCCGCCGACGAGTTCGCGGACGATGAGGACGTCCGTGCCGGTGACGATGTCCGGTTTGAGCGGCGAATATTCAGCCAGGACTTCCGGCACTTTGACCGGACGCAGGTTGACGTAGAGTCCCAAGGCCTTGCGCAGCCCTAAGACAGCCTGTTCGGGCCGCAGTTTCGGGTCGACGTTATCCCACTTGTCGCCGCCGACGGCGCCGAAGAGGATGGCATCGGCCTTCTTAGCCGCTTCAATCGTATCTTCCGGCAAGGGCGAGCCGCAGAGGTCATAAGCCGTACCGCCAGCCGGTTTCTTTTCAAAAGTCAGGCCAATGTGGCAGACTTCATCGATTTTCTGTAAAACTTTGACGGCACCTGCCGTGATTTCTTCCCCGATTCCGTCGCCGGGGATGACGACGATATGTTTAGCCATGTTACTTAGACTCCTTTACGTAATTGATCAAGCCGCCAGCCTGGGCGATATCCTGGATGAAACCCGGCAGCGGCGGGGCCTGGAAAGTATCGCCCGTTGTCTTGTCGATGATCTTCCCCGTACTGAGGTCGATGGAAAGGATGTCACCGGCCTTGATCTTTTCGACGTCGTCGCCGATTTCCAGGGCCGGCAGGCCGACGTTGATGGCGTTGCGGTAAAAGATGCGGGCGAAGCTGGCCGCAATGACGACGGGAACGCCCGAAGCCTTGATGGCAATCGGCGCGTGTTCACGGGACGAGCCGCAGCCGAAGTTGTGGCCGCCGACCATGATGTCCCCTTCTTTGACATTGCCGGCAAAAGTTTCGTCAATGTCGACCATGCAGTGCGTGGCCAATTCCTTCGGGTCGAAGCTGTTCAAATAACGAGCCGGGATGATTACGTCTGTATCGATATTGTCGCCGTAGCGCCATACTTTTCCTTCTAATGTCATGATTAACGGACCTCCTTCGGTGCGGCAATCTTGCCGAGAATCGCACTGGCTGCGGCCACCTGAGGACCAGCCAGGTAAACTTCGCTGTCGACGTGACCCATGCGGCCGCGGAAGTTGCGGTTCGTCGTGGAGACACATTTTTCACCAGCCGTCATGATGCCCATGTAGCCGCCCAGGCAGGGGCCGCAGGTCGGCGTCGAAACGGCACAGCCGGCGGTGATGAAGGTTTCAATATAACCGGCCTTCATGGCTTCCATGTAGACGTGCTGGCTGCCGGGAATGACGATGCAGCGCACATCAGGATGGACCTTATGGCCTTTCAAAATATCTGCAGCGATTTTCAAATCTTCCAGACGGCCATTGGTACAGGACCCGATGACGACCTGGTCGATCTTGATGTCGCCGAAAGTGCCGATGACCTTGGTGTTTTCCGGCAAATGCGGGAAGGCGACGACCGGCTTTAATTCGGACAAGTTGATTTCCACAGTCCGGCTGTAATGAGCATCTTCGTCGGCCGTGACGATGTCGTAGCCATCGGGGACGCGTCCCTTTTCATAGGCCATGGTCTGTTCATCGACGGGGAAAATGCCGTTCTTGGCACCGGCTTCGATAGCCATGTTGGCAATGGTGAAGCGGTCGGTCATATCCAGGGCGGCAACGCCTTCGCCAGTAAATTCCAGGGACTGGTAGAGGGCACCGTCGACGCCGATCATGCCGATAAGGGTCAGCATGACGTCTTTCCCGGTAATGTCGTCCGGTTTCGTGCCCGTCAGGTGGACGTTGATGGCATCGGGGACCTTGAACCAGGCCTTGCCCGTCGCCATGGCAACGCCTAAGTCCGTCGAACCGACGCCTGTGGAGAAACCACCGAGAGCACCATACGTACAGGTATGGGAATCTGCACCGATGGTCAACATGCCCGGAGCGACGATGCCCTGTTCCGGCAGGAGGACGTGTTCAATGCCGACGCGGCCGACTTCAAAGTAATGCGTAATGCCGTGCTTCTTGGCAAAATCGCGGACGATCTTGGCCAAGCCGGCCGACTTGATATCCTTATTCGGCGTAAAATGGTCTGGAACCAGGGAAATCTTCGTCTTATCGAAGACGGGCTTGCCAATCTTATTGAACTGTGCAATGGCCGGAGGAGCCGTAATATCGTTGGCCAGGACCATATCGAGATTACAAGTAATTAAATCACCCGGTTTCACCGAGTCGACGCCGGCATGTTTTGCCAGGATTTTCTGCGTCATCGTCATACCCATATGTATATACACTCCTTAATATGTCACTAAAATCTAATACAGCTAAGTTTCTATCATGCTTGAGTTTGATGTGGTAGGTTTGATGTTTGATGTAAGTGATTTTACGTCAAACATCAAACATCAAACCTCAAACACCAAACATCAAACTCTAATGCTGACCCGACGTGGCTTTGAAGGCCGTAATCGTATCCGGCGTGGACTTGAGGGCCCGGAACTTGACGCGCTGGGCCATGCCGTCCATGCGGTTAATAGCCGTCATGAAGGCGAAGATGGAAGCCGTAATGGTGTCCGTATCGACGCCAGCGCCCCAGGTCGTATGGCCGGCTTTATCAGTCAGGCCGAAGTAAGCAATGCCGCGGGAATCAGAATCGCGGTCCAAATCGTGTTCACTGTAGACGAGGTTGCTGAATTCGATGCCATAGGCTTTGCAGACAGCGTTGCTGACGGCATTCAGCTGGCCGTTGCCAGCCCCTTCGAGGACGACTTCTTCGTCATTGGCGCGGACCAGGACTTTGCCGACCCATTTGTCGCCTTTCTTCTTGAGCGAGAAGTCTTCGACTTTCAGCGGCGTTTCGGCATTGAGGTAATTCTTCTGGAAGACGTCGTAGATTTCGGCCGGTTTCAGTTCCTGATGCTTGTGGTCCGAAACTTCCTTGACGAAGTAGCTGAAGTCTTCGCGCATCTTCTTCGGCATATCGATGCCGTAGTTCTGTTCCATAATGAAGCCTACGCCGCCCTTGCCGGACTGGCTGTTGATGCGGATGACGTCGGCATCGTACGTGCGGCCCACATCATGCGGGTCGATGTACAGATACGGGCAGGTCCAGTACTGTTCGTTGTTTTCCTGGCGGAAATGCATGCCCTTGGCGATGGCGTCCTGATGGGAACCGGAGAAAGCGGCGAAGACCAGCTGGCCGGCATAAGGCTGACGTGGATGGACATGCATGCGGGTCACTCGTTCGTATGTTTCCACCAGTTTCGGCATGTTGGAGAAATCCAGGCCCGGATCGACGCCTAAGGCATACATGTTCATGCCGATGGTGACGATGTCGGCGTTGCCCGTCCGTTCACCATTGCCGAACAGGGTCCCTTCAACGCGGTCCGCGCCGGCGAGCATAGCCATTTCAGCATCGGCAACGCCTGTGCCGCGGTCATTGTGGGGATGAACCGATAAGATGACGTTGTCCCGGTATTTCAAGTTCTGCGACATATAGGCAATCTGCGAAGCGAAGACGTGAGGCATGGACATCTGTACCGTCGACGGCAGGTTGATGATGGCCTTGCGGTCAGCCGTCGGTTTCCAAACATCGAGGACGGCATTGCAGACTTCCAACGCATATTCCGGTTCCGTACCGGTGAAGCTTTCCGGCGAATATTCAAAGCGGAAGTTGGCACCGGCTTCGTCCGTCAGGCGCTGTAATAATTTCGCACCGTCAACGGCAATCTGCTTGATTTCTTCCTTCGATTTGCGGAAGACCTGCTGGCGCTGGGCAAAGGACGTGGAATTGTAAACATGGACGATAGCGTTCTTGACGCCCTTCAGGGCGTCGAAGGTCTTGCGGATGATGTGTTCGCGAGCCTGGGTCAGGACTTGGACCGTGACATCATCAGGAATCATATCGTGATCAACTAAGTAGCGCAGGAATTCAAATTCCGTTTCCGAAGCAGCCGGGAAGCCGACTTCGATTTCCTTGAACCCCATACCGACTAAGACTTTATAGAATTCAATCTTTTCTTCAAGGCTCATAGGAATGATGAGGGCCTGGTTACCATCGCGCAAATCGACGCTGCACCAAATCGGCGCTTTATCGGGATATTCTTTCTGTGTCCAGGACATATCGACAGCGGGGGGCATAAAGTAACCTTTTTTGTAATGTTCTACGTTTTTCATACTGCATCTCTCCTATGATTATGAAATAAATTTAAAATAAATCATTACACAATCAAAATAAAAAAATCTTCCGTCTCAAAGAGACGAAAGATTATACTTACGCGTTACCACTCTAATTCCTATCCGAAGATAGGCTCTCTACAGGTACGGACAACTGTCGATACCCTCCTGTCTGTTAACGGCCAGGCCCCGGCTCCACCTACTCCTTTTGTTTCAGCGAGCTGCTTAGAGATGAGTTCTGTTCCGTGCCGCTGCTGCCTCACACCACCCGGCAGCTCTCTGGAAACATTCCGGAACTTACTAGTTCTCTTCAACGCATTTTTATTTTGGATTGTTTGTCTGTTGACGCTTTGTATGTTATCATACCCTTTTGTAATTTGCAAGGATTTTTCCAGAACTTTTCCGAATATTTTTAGCTTAAACGTGGTACTTTATTTAAGAAAAACCAGTAAAACCAGGTTTAACGTTTATCTTTATGCAAGTCTTCTCCTATACTCCCGCCCCTATCTTTTTCCCTTGATTAATGCTATAATAAATAAGTTACACAACAAGGAGGAAGTACATGTTAGAACAATTCCAAAATTTGAATATTAGCGAAGTCATTATCCGCGCTCTCAACGAAATGGGCTTTGAAGAACCGACGCCAATCCAGGCTGAATCGATTCCTGTCGCCATGAGCGGCAGCGACATGATTGGTCAGGCCCAGACCGGTACGGGTAAGACCGCTGCCTATGGCATCCCGGTCCTGGAAAAAATCCTGAAAGCCGAACCGTCCAAGGATATCCAGACCGTCGTCCTGTCGCCGACGCGTGAACTGGCCATGCAGGTCGCCGAAGAACTGAACCACCTGGCCCAGTTCACCAACATCCAGGCCCTGCCGATCTACGGTGGCCAAGATATGGAACGCCAGCTGCGCCGCCTGCGCAAATGCCCGCAGATCATCGTCGCTACGCCGGGCCGCCTCATCGACCATATGAAACGCGGCACCATCGATTTGAGTCACATTACGACTATCGTCCTCGACGAAGCCGACGAAATGCTGGACATGGGCTTCATCGATGACATCAACATCATCATGGCCGCTACGCCGAACACGCGCCAGACCCTGCTCTTCTCGGCTACCATGCCCAAACCGATTCAACAGCTGGCCGAAACGTTCCTGCACGACCCGCTCATCATCCGCATGAAGGCCAAAGAAGTCACGATGGACCTCATCGAACAGTCTTACATCGAAGTGCCGGACCGCCAAAAATTCGACATCCTCTGTCGTCTCCTGGACCTGCAGGAACCGGACCTGGCCATCATCTTCGTCCGCACCAAGCGCCGCGTCGACGAAGTATCGGAAGCCCTCAAGAAGCGTGGATATTCCGCCGAAGGTATCCACGGCGATCTGACCCAGGCGAAGCGCGACACGGTCATCCGCCAGTTCCGTGAAAAGACCATCGACATCCTCGTCGCTACAGACGTTGCCGCCCGCGGCCTCGACATCAGCGGCGTCACGCACGTCTTCAACTACGACCTGCCTCAGGACCCGGAAAGCTACGTCCACCGCGTCGGCCGTACCGGCCGTGCCGGCCAGAGCGGCGAAGCGACGACCTTCGTCATTCCCCGCGAAATGGAACACTTGCGGACCATCGAACGGCTCATCAAGCGCCGCATCACCCGCCGCAAGGCACCGACCTTCTCGGAAGCCCTGGAAGGCGCCCAGCAGGCAGCCATCCGCAGCCTGATCACGACGACAGAAGAAGGCAATTTCGGGACGTACAAAGAAAATGCCGAAGAACTCCTGTCCAACTACGACTCGGCTGCTCTCGTAGCTGCTGCCATCAAGCTCTTGACGAAAGAACCGGACACGACGCCAGTTAAGATCACCGAAGAAGCCCCGCTCCGCGTCCACCGCAGCCGCAACAACCGCGGCGACCGCAATAACCGCCGCTACAACCGTAACGACCGCCGGGGAGACCGCCGCAACCGCAAAGACGACGGTGAAGGCAACAGTGAACACCGCGGTGAACGACGCCGCCATTTCGCTCCCAAGAATCGGGACAACAACCGCAATAATTCCCGCAACAACCAGCGCCGTGAAAATAAACAGCATAAAGAACCGAACCGTTCCGTATTCAAACCTTATTTTAAGGATTGATGTGAAAAAAGGAGCTGTCGCAAAGCGACAGCTCCTTTTGTGGTTCGTTTGGCGTAATTCGTTTGCCGAAAATCTGCACAAATACAGCACAGGCTGTTCACAGAATTCGCGCGGGCGCCCGGTATGGGCGCCCCTACGCTGACCTGCGGCTTGCTCCATTACGACAAACGCCCCACGGCAAACGGCAAACGTGAAAAAAAAGCTTCATGTATGACGTCAGAGGCTTTTTCATGCTTACTGCAGCGCGTCCCAGGCGTTGGCGACGTCGGCAAATTCCTGCAGGGACAGGGTTTCGCCCCGGCGCTTGCCGTCGATACCGGATTTTTCCAGTACCTGGACAATCTGTTCCTTGCTCATGCCCGTATTCTTCAAGGCATTGGCAAAGGTCTTGCGGCGCTGCTGGAAAGCGGCCTTGACGACCTGGAAGAAGCGCTTTTCATCGAGCAAATCGACAGGCGGCTTCTGGCGGACATCCATGGAGACGACGGCCGACGTGACTTCCGGCGCCGGCATGAAGCATTTCGGTGAGATTTCAAAAAGCATCTGAGGCTTCGTATAATACTGGACCGAGACGGACAGGGCGCCGTAAATCTTATGGCCTGGTTCGGCCACCATGCGTTCAGCCACTTCCTTCTGGACCATGACGACGATGCGCTTGATAGGCAGCTTCTGTTCCAGGAGCTTCATGATAATCGGCGTCGTAATATAGTATGGCAAATTGGCGCAGACCGTAAAGGGCTGGTGGTTCATGACTTCTTCGATATCGATGCGCAGGATATCGCCGTGGACGACGCGCACGTTGTCATAGTGTTCCAGCGTCTTGTCGAGGACGGGCAGCAGATGGTCGTCCAGTTCGACAGCCGTCACAGCCGCTCCCGTTTCAGCCAGGGCCTGGGTCAGCGTGCCGATACCCGGCCCGATTTCCAGGACCGGGTCGCCTTCACCGATGCCGGCTGCGTCGGCAATGTCGTCGACGACGGCGTGGCGGATGAGGAAATTCTGGCCCAGCTTCTTATTCATGCGCAGGCCAAAGCGTTTGACGACGTAGCGGACGACGTCGGGATTGGACAAGTCGACTTCTTTCATTTATTTCACCTCGTGGATCTGACGGAGAGCGGCGTCCCATTCGTCACGGGTGACGCCGTAATGATTCAAGCGTTTCAAAAACTGTTTGGCATTGCCATAGCCGATACCCAGGATAGCGCCCACTTCGGCCCGGCGGTCGGCGGCATCCGGCGTCCCGTTGAGGCCGGCAGCGGCGATGTCCTGCATCGTAAAGGTTTCCTGCGGTTCATACGTGGCACAGCGGACTTTGGACAAAGCCAGGCGGATGGCTTCCGGCGAAGCCTGTTCGACACCCAGGTCATTGTTGGCAATGGCATCTTTCCGGGGAATGAAGGCGTGCTTAGCCTTCGGGAAGCGGTCGGTCAGGAATTTACGGATCTGCTCTCCTGCCCGGTCGGGGTCGGTCAGGATGATGATGCCCCGCTTTTCATAGGCACAGCGTATCTGTTCCAGCGTATGGGGCTTCAAATTGAAGCCGTCTGTCGTAATCATATCGACGTCGATATGGCTGGCCCGGATGCGGGCGACATCAGACCGGCCTTCGACGACGAGGACTTCCTTAATCATGAGCGGCTCCTTCCCGATGTTCAGCAATGTACTGCGCTGCGCTGAGGATGGCCAGGACATTGTGTTCAAAGACGATGCCCCCTTGGAGATAAATCATATAGGGGTCGCGGATTGGGCCGTCAGCAGACAATTCGATAGATGACCCTTGGACGAAATCGCCAGCAGCCATGATGATCTTATCGGCATAGCCCGGCATATCGTCGGGAATTGGCGTGACATGGGCATCGACAGGCGAGAAGGACTGGATGCCCTGGCAGAAGAGGCACATATTCTGTTCGTTTTCCAGATAAATGGTCTGAATCAGGTCGACTCGCGGATCCTGGACGGCCGGTGAGACCTTGAAGCCCATCTTTTCAAAGACAGCTGCCGCGAAGACAGCGCCTTTGATGGCCTGTGCCGTGACGTGCGGTGCCATGAAGAAGCCCTGGAAAAAGAGGCGGTACCCAGCCGCATAGGAGCCGAGTTCGTCGCCCAGTCCGGGAGCCGTCAGGTAGTCGGCGGCTGCATGGACCAGTTCTTCTTTACCGGCAATATAACCGCCTGTCGGAGCGATGCCGCCACCGGGATTCTTGATGAGCGACCCGGCGATGATGTCGGCACCGGCTTCAATCGGTTCTTCTTCGGCAGCAAATTCACCGTAGCAGTTATCGACAAAACAAATCGTCTTCGGACTGACCTTCTTGACGACAGAAATAATCGAACGGATATCATCAATCGTCAAAGAGGCCCGCGTGCTGTAACCGCGAGAACGCTGAATGAGGACCAGTTTTGGCTGCTTTTCAGCTACGGCGGCCTCAATACCGGCCAAATCATAGGCGTTGTCCTTCAAGGGGACTTCTTCATAGCGGACGCCTTTTTCCTTTAGAGAATGGGGCGTTTCATGGGCGTAGCCGATAACGCCCTGCATCGTATCATACGGTGCGCCGACAAGGCTCATCATGAGGTCGCCTGTCTGCAGCAGGGCCAGCAGGACCGTCGCCAGCGCATGGGTCCCCGATACGAAATGAGGACGGACAATGGCCTTTTCCGCTTTAAAGACGCGGGCAAAGACTTCGTCGAGCTTTTCCCGGCCCATGTCGCTGTAGCCATAGCCCGACGTACCGGCAAACTGGTACGACGAAATCTGGGCTTCCTTATAAGCAGCCAAGACTTTCGCCGTATTATGGAGACAAATCGTATCAATCCGTTCAAACTGGGCCGCACATTCGGCCAGCGCTTCTTTTCGTAAAACTTCTAAATCCAAAGACACTGTTATGATTCCTTTCTGTATTTGCTTAGTTTATAATGAAAGGCTCTCCTAATAGGGGAGCTGTCAGCTTTGCTGACTGAGGGGTTGCTTTTCTCTCATACCGTTTGCAGAATTCTGAAAAAACAACCCTTCCGCCTCTTCGAGGCACCTCCCCTATTAGGGGAGGCTTTCTGCTCTTCGCTTTCATTCATCAGGATGTGCACAGGATTCGCGCGGGCGCCCCACGTGGGCGCCCCTACGCTCTCCAGTGAGCGTCTATATCACGGATGACGGCCCGGGCCAGGGCGGCTTCGTCCTCGTACTGGTCTTTTTCGTACCAATGGATGTAGGGCATGCGTTTGAACCACGTGAGCTGACGCTTGGCAAAACGCCGCGTCCGGGTCTTGATGCGGGCCACAGCGTCATCGAGGGGCATCTGTCCCTGGAGATACAGGGCCAGCTCCTGATAGCCGATGGCCTTCATGGCCTGACAGTCCGTCGGGATGCCCCGGTCCAACAAGTGCCGCACTTCATCGACCCAGCCGGCAGCGATCATAGCGTCGACGCGTTCTTCGATGCGGGCATATAAGACGTCCCGCGGCAGGCGCAGACCGATGACATAGGCGTCATAGACCAGACCGTGAGCCTTGCCGGCGCGGACGAAGGTCTTCCCTTCGCCCTGTTCGATAGCACTGACCAAGCGGGTCAGGCGATGCGTATTGGAAAGCAGCTCGTGCCAATCTGGCGGCTGCCAGTCCGTTTCCCGGACAATATAGTCTTTCAGCGCCCCTTCATCGAGGGAGGCAATGCGTGCCTGAGCCGCTTCCTTGTCAGCTTCGGTCATGCGGGCCGTCTGAAAATCGTAGCCTTCCAGGAGAGATTGGACATAGAGCCCTGTGCCGCCGACGACGATTGGGACTTTGCCCTTCCCGTTGACTTCGGCAATGGCGCTCCCTGCCATCTCACAAAAACGGGCTGCCGAATAGGGCTCGTCAGGTTCGGCAATATCGATGAAATAATGGTGATAGCGGGCTAATTCGTCCGCCGTCGGTTTCGCCGTACCGATATCCATATGGCGGTAAATCTGGTAGGCGTCGCCAGAAATGAGGTCGGTCCCGTACTGTTCGGCCAGGGCAAAACTGAGCGCCGTCTTGCCGACCGCCGTCGGGCCGATGATGGCCATTACTTTTTCCATGAATCACACTCCAATACGGCATAGCCAATGCGGCTGTATTTACCGCCATATAAAACAGCTTCCGGGAAATCGCGGCAGAGTTGGCGGAAATCCCGCTCCTTGATGACGACCCGGCGCCGGGCTTTCTGCAGCGCCCGTTCAATCAGGTCCCGCGTCAGACCGCCGTGTTCCATAATGGCCCGGACGGGCTGGAACTGGCAGCTCGCCTCGACAGGCCGCTGGAACATGGGATCGAAATAGAGGACGTCGTACACGGGCCCTTCGTCGGATAATAGGTAATCGCGATAATCGCCACGGCGCAGAGAAATCCGTCGCAGTGCCGCCGTGACGTCGTCTTTCTTGTGGACAAAATGGGAAAAGCCCCACGATGTGACCGCTTCCAATAGGGGTGACACCTCCAGGGCATCGACGCGTGACCCAGTAGGCAAGCCAAAAGAAGCAACGGCCGCATCGGCGCCAAAGCCGCAGGTGCAGTCGAGGACGGTGATAGGCAGCTTGGAAGACCCCCTCCCCATCAGCGCTTCCAAGAGATGGTCGCGCTGGCCTTTCCGCAAGTTCTGGATGCGTAGTTCGGCCATGTTGAGACTGAAGAAATGGCTGCCTTCCGGACGGTCGATTTGGGGTCCCCGCGACGAATAGACGAGGAAGTCCTCGCCGTATTCATCCATCAAGTCCTGGATAGTCCGCTGGTGCCGCAACACATAGGTGAAGCCCTGGCTTTCGGCCCAGGCCTTCCCTTCACATTGTAATTTTTCTTTGGCCTTCAATGAAGGCACGACGTAAATCATATGAGTCATGTCCGTTTAAATAAATGGGCTAATTCTTTCGGTGTAAAGCGGATGATCGTCGGCCGGCCATGAGGGCAGACATAGGGTTTTTCCGTATGGAACAAATCATCCAAAAGTTGTTTCATCTGGCGGATATTGAGGCTGTCGCCGGCTTTGACAGCACCGTGGCAGGACAGATAGGCCAGGGAACGATGACGGACCATGGCTTTATCCGGTTCCTTCTGGTCGTGTAAGAGCAGGCAGATATCTTTCAGGGAATCAGCAATATCGCTGGTCTGCAAATCGCAGGGTACTTCTTCCACGCGCAGCGTCGTCGGCCCGGCTTCAGAATACGTATAACCCAGGTCGTTGAAGACGTCCTGCCGTTCCAGCAGAAGCGTCATATCGTCGCTGTCGACATCGACGAACTCCGGCGTCAGCAGCTGCTGGCTCGGCATCCGTTCGACACGCTTACAAAAGGTATCATAGCGGATCCGTTCGTGGGCGGCATGTTGATCGACGATATATAAATCCTGGCCCTTCTTGGCAATGATGAAGCAGTCCGCCACTTCTCCCAAAGGAATGAAGACGTCGTCATCGCCATCAAAGACGATTTTCGGCGCCCCTGCCTCGGAAACGACAGATGTCGCCTCTGACGGGCCGCCTTGTCCATGCTGGGCCAAAGCCTGGGAAAAGAGACTGGGTTGATCGGCTCCCCCACGTTCTTGGCGGGCACCCCACGCAGGAGGCTCCCCTAATAGGCCCTTTGGGCCCGGTTAGGACCATCCGCAAGAGGCTCCCCTGATAGGCCCTTTTGGGCCCGGTCAGGACCATCCGCAGGAGGGTTCAGGCCGGCTGCCCAAACGGAGAGCCCGGCTGGAGCTGTCCGCGCAGCGGACTGAGAGGTTGTCTTTTCCTGCGGGCCGGCTGGAGCTGTCCGCTGCGGGCCGCCCTCTGGGACGGCCCCTACGGAGGTTGCTTTCTCCCACTGCGGGCCGCCCTTTGGGACAGCCCCTACGGTGGTTGTTTTGCCACCCTCTTGCGGGCGGGCGCCCCACACAAGAGGCTCCCCTGATAGGGGAGCTGTCCGCGTAGCGGACTGAGAGGTTGCTTTCTCCTGCGGGCCGCCCTTTGGGACGGCCCCTACGGAGGTTGCTTTTTCCTGCGGGCCGCCCTTTGGGACGGCCCCTACATCGACACCGATGGTCTTGGCGATGGCTTCGGGCTTTTCCTGGGCCACCAAGGCCGTGACGATACTGTGGTAAATGGCCCGATAAACGGCTTGTTCATCGGAGAATTTGATTTCCGTCTTGGCAGGATGGACATTGACGTCGATCGTCGCCGGGTCGACATGGAGATGGAGCATGGCAAAGGGATAGCCCGATTTCGGCAGCATGGCGTGATAAGCATTGTCGATGGCTTTGAACATCAAAGGATTATGGACGATGCGGTGATTGACGATGCACGTCTGCCAGTTGCGGTTGCTCTTTAAGACCGACGGCTTGCCTACATAGCCTTCCAGGCTGATGCCGTCCTGGTCGGCAGAGATGGCAAAGACATCGCGGGCGACGTTGGCCCCGTAGATATTGGCAATCGTTTCCCGCAGGTCCCCTGTACCGCCGGTCTTCATCGTCGTCCGGCCATTATTGGTAAAGGTAAAGGCAATAGCCGGATTGGCTAGAGCCAGTTTAGTCACCATTTCAGAGATTTTCGAACTTTCTGTCCGTTCGCTCTTGAGGAACTTGCGCCGCGCTGGCGTATTGTAAAAGAGGTCGCTTACTTCCATCGTCGTCCCGACCGGTGCACCGGCCTGGTCTTCTGCTGTAATTTCGCCCCCATCGAGGATGAGGTGCGTGGCAAAATCGTCGTCAGCCTGGCGCGTCGTAATCTGCATGTGCGATACGGCAGCAATACTGGGCACGGCTTCGCCGCGGAAGCCCAGAGACGTAATGGCAAAGATATCTTCGACAGAACTGATTTTGCTCGTGCCGTGACGGATGATGCACTTATGGGCATCTTCCGGACTCATGCCGCAACCGTCGTCAGTGACCCGCATATAGGACTGGCCGCCATCGGCGATTTCCACTTCAATGGCATGGGCACCGGCATCAATGGCATTTTCCACCAATTCCTTGATGCACGACGCCGGCCGTTCGACGACTTCGCCGGCAGCGATTTTATTGCGCGTCGCTTCATCTAAGACATGAATGATTGAACTCACTGGATCCCACTTCCTTCTTTGGCATCTTTTTGCAGATTATATAAGAAAGAAATCGCTTCAATCGGCGTCATACTGCTGACATCGACACTGAGCAGCTTATCGATGACGGGACTGGAAAAGAGATTGTCCCCCATGGGTGACGGCGCAGGGTTCACAGGCGCCTTGGCCGGGACGGGAGCGCCGCCGTTCTTTTCCAAATCTTCCAAAATGACGTCGGCCCGCTTGAGCAGGCTTTCCGGCAAGCCGGCCAGGCGCGCCACGTGCAGGCCGTAGCTGCGATCGGCGCCGCCGGGAATGATGCGCCGCAGGAACTTGATGTTCTTGCCCCGTTCCTTGACGGCGACCGTATAATTCTTGATTTTCGGCGAATCGTCGGCCATGGCGATGAGTTCGTGATAATGCGTCGCAAACAGCGTCAAGGCGTGGATATGCTTCAGGCAGTATTCGATGACGGCCCTGGCGATGGACATGCCGTCAAAGGTGCTCGTCCCGCGGCCGATTTCATCGAGGATGAGCAGGCTGCGGCTAGTCGCATGTTTCAGGATGTACGACACTTCCTTCATTTCCATCATGAACGTACTCTGACCGGTGAGGATATCATCGCTGGCGCCGATGCGGGTAAAGATGCGGTCTACCGGGCAAATAGACCCTTCCTTGGCCGGAATGAAGGAGCCAACTTGAGCCATGAGGACCAACACGGCGACTTGGCGCATATACGTCGACTTACCGGCCATATTCGGTCCGGTAATGACCAGGATTTCATGATCTTCATGGTTCAAAGTGACGTCATTGGGAACGAACAATTCGTCTTTCAAATACTTTTCAATAATGGGATGACGGCCGTCCTTGATGGAAATCGTCGCCTTCGTGTTGAGGCTGGGACGGACGTAGCGGTTGTCATAAGCCGCGCAGGCCAGGCTGTACAAGCAGTCGATGCGGGCAATGGCCCGGGCCGTTGCCTGCATGGCCGGGATATGTCCCTGGATCTGACGGCGGATGTCGCCGAAAAGCTTATATTCCAAAGCCAGCATCCGTTCCTGGCTGGTCAGGACTTTGACTTCAAACTCCTTCAATTCCGGCGTGATATAGCGTTCGGCATTGACCAAGGTCTGCTTGCGTACGTAATAATCGGGAATGGGCTTGGTATTGGCATGGGAAATCTCGAAGTAATAGCCAAAGACTTTGGTATAGCCGATTTTCATCTTAATGCCGGTCTTTTCCTTTTCCTTCTCTTCCAGTTCCTGCAAAAAGGCATGGCTGTTGGCCGCAATGGAACGGATTTCATCGAGTTCCGGCGAAAAACCATCGCGGATGACGCCGCCGTTGCGGATGACCAATCCCGGTTCGTCCTTGATGCCCCGGCAGAGCAGGTCATAGACGTCGTCATGGGTCTGCAAGCGGTCATTGAGGTTGTGCAGGAGGTCGGCGCTGGCCCCGGCCAAGACGTTTTTGAGCTGCGGAATGACGGCCAGCGATTCCCGCAGGGCCACTAAGTCTTTCGGGCTTACCGTTCCCGTTTCGATACGGGTCAGGATGCGTTCAAAGTCGTAGATCCGGTTCAGCACGTCAGCTGTATCTTGGCGCATGATTTCGTGGAGGACGAAGTCTTCGACGGCATCTTGGCGGCGCGTAATATCGGCAATGCGGATAAGCGGCGCTTCCAACCACTTGCGCAGGAGCCGCCCGCCCATAGCCGTCTGGGTCTTGTCCAAGACATCGAGGAGCGTCCCCCGGCGGCCGCCGTCGCGGACGTTCTGCGTGATTTCCAGATGGCGCAGGCTGGCCGCATCGACGACCAGGCGCCGGTCATTGTCGATGTGTTCCAGGGAATTGATGTGAGAAATATCGGACTGCATGACGTCGCTGACATAGTCCAGGAGCATGCCGATGCAGTCGCCAGCCGCTGTGGCAGCCGCAAAATCTTCAGGCGGGAAATAGGACCGGGCCTGTTCGCTATAATCGACGTTGTCATCAGCAGGAAATTCCGTGACCGTACATTGCGCCAAATGGCTTCGCAAGTATTCGCGGACAGCGTCCATATCCTTCCCCATATGGGCGTAAATGAGTTCACTCGGTTCGTAGACGGCAAGGATATCGAACAAGGAGTCTTCCATGACCGACGCAGCGCAGTCAGCCCACAGACATTCGCCGGTCGTGACGTCCATAAGGGCCATAGAAAGGATGCCTTCTTTTTCATTCAGGCAGCCGATGTAATTGTTCTGCTTCGACGCTACGGCATTTTCCAGGGTAATCGTCCCTGGCGTAATGACCTTGATGATCTTGCGCTTGACCAAGCCTTTCGCCAGCTTCGGGTCCTCCATCTGTTCGCAGATAGCGACCTTATAGCCTTTGTGGACCAGCCGTTCAATATAGGTATCGGCCGAATGAAAGGGCACGCCGCACATAGGGACTTTTTCCTTATTGCCGCCAGCCCGGCCCGTCAAGGTCAGGTCCAATTCGCGCGACGCCGTCAGGGCATCGTCAAAAAACATTTCATAGAAGTCGCCGAGGCGGAAAAAGAGGATTTTATCCTGGCACTGCTCTTTGACTTCCATGTACTGCTGCATCATAGGCGTTAATTTTTTTCCTGCCAAAGTCTCACCTTCCTTTAGTGCACTAAGTGACCTTTGAGGACCCATGTCTGGCCCTTGTCGACCTGGACCGGCACGGTATCACCGATAGCGACGGAGCCGTCATTTTCCCAAATGATCATCTTGTTGCCCGTCGTCCGGCCGAACCAGTGATTGGCGTCATTCTTAGTCGGCCCTTCGACGATGACATCATAGACATGGTCTTCCATTTCTTTATTCTTGGCTCAACTATAGACGTTCTGTACTTCCATCAGGCGCTGAAGGCGACGGCTCTTTTCTTCCTGCGGAATCTGGTCTTCCATCTTCGCTGCCGGTGTCCCTGTCCGCGGCGAATAAATGAACGTATAAGCCATATCGTACTGGACGCGTTTGAGCAGGTTCAGCGTATCTTCAAACATGGCTTCCGTTTCGCCAGGAAAGCCGACGATGATGTCCGTCGTCAGGACCAAGTCGGGCATGCGCTTGCGGGCATAGTCGACGAGTTCCAAGTAATGTTCCACCGTATAACCGCGGTTCATCTTCTTCAAGAGCTCATTGGAACCGCACTGGATAGGCAGATGCATGTGGTTGACGACCTTCTGGCTGTCGGCAATGGCGTCGATCATGGCAAAGGTCATATCCTTGGGATGGCTGGTCATGTAGCGCACCCGTTCGATACCGTCGATATCATCGACAGCGGCGACGAGCTTGGAGAAATCCGTGCCGTCTTTGAGATCCAGACCATACGAATTGACGTTCTGACCGAGCAAGGTGATTTCCTTGTAGCCTTCAGCGGCAACCTTCTTGATTTCTTCCACAATGGCGTCGATAGGGCGGCTCACTTCGCGGCCCCGGACATAAGGCACGATGCAGTACGTGCAGAACTTGTTGCAGCCGTTCATGATGGGAATCCAGGCAAAGAACTTCTGGAAACGCTTGACCGGCATATCGTGGAAGGCCGGCAGGCTCATGTCGGCAGCCATATAATGGTCGGCCTTGCTGCGCCGTTCCTGGATGAGCTCGATGAGCTTGTGGATGTTGTGCGTCCCAATGACCAAGTCGATATGAGGCGCCCGCTTGAAGAGCTTATCCTGCCATTCCTGGGCCATGCAGCCCGTGACGGCAATGATCAAATCGGGGTTCTGCGTCTTCAAGTGCTTGAGTTCGCCAATCTTTCCCAGCGTCTTGTCTTCCGCCGTTTCGCGGACACAACACGTATTGATGAGGATGACATCGGCTGTATCCAAATCCTCCGTATGATGATAGCCCAGCTCTTCTAACTGCCCGGCATAATGCTCACTGTCAGACATATTCGCCTGACAGCCGTAGGAAATAATATGATAAAATCGATTGCTCTGAAAATCCATGTAATCTCTCCGTTTTTCACAAAAATCATAATTTAGGGTTTACAGTATATAATACCATATATGGGCCGCCTATGTGAAGGGCTTTTTAGGGCCTAGCGGCCCCGTTCATCGTAGGTCGTTCATCGTTCATCGAATTTTGGGGACTGACGGCCCGCCGGTCGCCGGTCGCCTCGGACTCAGATGCCGCTTCGCGGCAATAACCTCCGACTAACAACATCGCCTCGAGTGACCTTCGGCTCGTGGAAAAAATCGTGGCTCGTGGTTCGTGGTTTGTAAAACCTCACCATTATACTCGAATGGGCTGTGGTCGAATCTCACAGCGGGCCGCCAGCCACGGCTGTCCGTTTTGGCAACCGTCTTGCACCTCCCGTTGGTCGGCACCTGTCGGGCCAAAAAGGCTTCTAGGCCGGCCCCTACGCACAAGGCCGTTAGCCATTGTATTTGGGTTATATTCGGTAAACGACCTTCCCACTCATCGCCTGTATGCGATACGTAGGGGCCGACCTGTCCAAGGCGGCCCGCCATCTGCGGCCTGCGTTCACTGGTCCTCGTGTCTCCGTTTGATGCGGTAGACGGTGGATTGGCCGATACCGAGTGCTTTGGCGATTTGGGCACCGCTTTTGCCTTCACGGCTCATTTTTTCAATCATTTCATAGGTGCGCCCCCTGAGATGGCCTTCTTCGTCAAGTTTTCCCCGTTCCTCAGCAACAACATCCCGAGGCATGACACGCAAGACGTCTTTTACCTGAATCGTCTGATTCTTGACGACCAGCACCAGTCGTTCGATGATATGGGCCAACTGCCGTACATTACCGGGCCAGGGCTGATTCTTCAAAAGCTCCCAGACATTGGTATCAAAGGTCCCGATAAGATCCGTAACCCCTTGGGACGCGGCCCGCCGGATAAGGTCCCGCAATTCCCGTTCATCATATTCCGGCGCCAAGCGATAAAAAGAGACATCCATGACCTGCAACGCATCTTCCAAGTCATCATAGTAATCGCGGAGGGCAAAGGGGATGATAGCCCCTAGTTTCCCGCCTTTAGGGGTAAAATAAATACACCTCAACAGATCCAGGACACTAGGCTGAATCACATAGACCTGTACCTGAGGATAGGAAGCCGCCAGCTTCGTCGCCATCGGTTCCCAGGCAAAAAAGCGACCACTTCCGAACGGACGGCTTCTGCAATCTGAAGCTTGGCCCCTTTACGCGCCCCGTTAATGAGGATAACCTGTGAGGGTTCAATCCATCGGGATACCCGTGTCATCTGCTGGACCATGTCATAGGCAGCCCCATTCAGCGTAATAACAAAAACTTTTAAGTTTCCATTTACCAATCCCGCGTAAAATCTCTCGTCATTCATACCTGCTCCTTTATATTTTTAAAAACGGTCTCCAGCAATATTGAACGTAGTATTAATTCAATATTTGATTTATATTTTGTATTGAATACGTACATTATACAATAACTGAGAAGAAAACACAAAAAAGCCAGCACCGGATGATTTGACTCATCGAGTGCTAGCTTTTTCATGATTTAATGTCTCATATCATTCTGACCTGGAGCCTTTACTTCAAAGGGAATCCGTTGTTCCCGGACAGCGGTCTTGATGAACAAGATGATCGCTGTAGACATGCTCAGTCCAACGGAATCACAGAAGGCTTCAAAGTCTTCTTTCAACTCCTTATTGATACGAAAAGATACTCCAATTTGTGAAGCCATAATAGTCCCCCTTTTTATTTAGCATCGGAAATGACGCGGACGCGTTCGATGGTCGGTTTGCCATCGCGGTCTTTCTGAATCGTGTCGATGCGGATGTACTGGAGTTCTGGCGAAAATTCTTTGACCAGCTTGCTCAGTTCCGGATCCGTGCTGCCGACACCGCTTTCGACGATGCGGTAGACGATGGCAGCAAATTCATAACGCGTCATCATGCGGTCGCCTTTAAATTCGCCATCCGGGTAGCCTTCAAGGATACCTTTCTTGGCCAGCGTCGTGACGTACTGGTAAGCCCAATGGTTTTCGGCCACATCCGGGAAGAGCACGCTCTTGGCCGGGTCGACAGCCATGCCATGCATACTTTGCAGTTTGGCAATGAGGGCGTCCTGTTCGGCCATGTGCTGGCGCATGGCTTTCATTTCCTTAGCCATGGCCACGCGAGATGTGGAAACATGGTTACCCTGGCCAAGCTTAATGCTGACACCGGCATTGACCATGTTTTCCCCGCCGCCGAAGGAACCGCCGACGCTGAACATGGTGTCTTCATTGGGACGGTAGTAAGCACCGACAGCGGCCGCATTGGCACCACGGTAATTGCCGTAACCAGCGGCGAAGTCCCACTTATCATCCGGGTCGAAGTCCAGCGGATGGAGAGCTGCCAGTGCAGCGGCACCGGCACCGACGCGATTGATGCGGTTGCCCAGTTTATTGACCGAACCGCTGAGGCCATTGATAGCCTGGTCACGCTGCCAGAGCTGGCTGCCGTTGACGGCATCCGTCGAATCCTGGCTGACCTTGCCCGGTGCAACGCCTTCAATCTTGTTGCCGCCCATATTGACAGCGCCCTGCTGGATGGTAATGTCCTGATGACTGCTATCGCCGGTTTTGATGGTAAGACCACCGTTATCCATAGTCGTGTTGCCTGTCGTAATGGTTTTAGCTTCGATACTGCTGATACCTTTAAGGTCTTTGGCCAATTTGACTTGCAATTTGGCATTATCACCATCTTGCGAAGCAACGACACCGATATTATTGCCATCGGCATATTCCGTAGCACCACCGTAAATCTGGACATTCTTGTTCAGTTTCACCGCAGCATTGCCGGAATCGCCGCTGTACTTCATGCCATCGTCCATGGTAGCCACTTCATGAGTTACATGGTTGTGGTCTTCGTATACGACGCGGTCCATGCCGTCTTTGCCACCATGGCCGTCGGTACCATCGACACCGACCTGGCCATTCTTGACATGGATATCAGCCGATGCGTTCTGACCATCTTTGCCGGCAGAACCCGTCAGGCCAATGTGGCCTTCCGTACCATTCTTACCGTCGATACCCTTGATGGTGACACCATCTTTGCCATCTTTACCTTTGATGGAAATGCCATCCTTGCCATCAATGCCGATGCCGGACTTGCCATCAGCCCCATTGATACCCATATGGCCATTCTGTCCATCTTTACCGTCTTTGCCAGCACCACCGATATTCAGGTTATCGCTGAGCTTCAGATCATAAACCTTCTGCCCATCGTCGCCTGTCTTCTGAGCAATCTGGAGGTTGCCTTCCGAATACGTATTTTCTGTTGTTGGTGCAACTGTACCGCCATTGACGGTGACTTCCGTATGATGCTTGTCGACCTTATCGATCTTCGTGTTCACATCAGCGATCTGCTTGTTGACATTCGACTCGACCTGATGGAGCTGATCCTCTGTAGCAGCACGGCCGCTGACATAGGAACCATCATTCTTCCAGGTCTTATTATCCAGATTAGTGACAAACTTACCGCCATCGGCTTTCTTATCCGTAGCCTTGCCATCCTTATCATAAATGGTCAGGCTGCTGTCGCCATTTTTGATGTTGCCAATCTTGACGCCATTGTTGCCGCCAGCGACAATCTGGCCCTTCGAGCCATCGACAGTGACCTTGTTGTCGCCTGTACCGGCCGTAATCGTGCCATCGGTGCCGCTGATAGCAACTGTCTTGTCACCCTTAGCGGTATCGCCAAAAGTGACATCCTTGGCCAAATCGACGGTGTATTTTTTACCGCCAGTCGAATTCATACCTTCTGTGACAGTGATATTCTTCGAACCAGCTTCTACCGTCGCATGCTGACCAGCCAGAGTCTTGACGTCATTCAACTGGGATACATTTACAGCATCCGTATCATTGGTACCAGCAACCACATTGGTAATTCTGTTGCCGCCGTTGTCGAGGCCCCTATCCGTCAACGAGACTGTCGTCGTCTTATCTCCCTCTTTCTTGGTAATGGCCATACCGCCATCGTTGATGGTCGTATTGCCCATCGTGACAGAGCCGTTGTTGCCCAGGTTGAGGTCCTTGTTCAGTTTGACCAGCAGCTGGCCGTTATCTCCGTCCTGGCTCGATACGACGCCGATGTTGCCGTCTGTAAGGTCGCTTTCATTCTTGGCATTGCCTTTGACATTGACCTGTTTGTCCAGTTTGACTGCCGAGGGGGTGCCAAAGTCACCACCGAATTTCAGGCCATCATCGAGGGTGGCCACTTCATGTTTGGTCTGGCTCTTGTCTTCGTAGATGATGCGCGTTATGCCATCTGTCCCATCGACGCCTGCTTTACCTTTGTCGCCCTTGATGGTGAGGCCGTTGGCCCCATCCTTGCCATTCAGGCCGATGCTGCCGTCCCTGCCGTTGATGACTACGGCCGAGCCGTCTTTGCCATTGACGCCGATCGTACCGTCAACACCATTCTTGCCCGGTTCGCCTTTTTCACCGACCGTGACGCTGTTGCCCTTGATGTCCTTGTCCATCTTGATGGTCAGGCTGCCATCGGTATTCCCGATGACCTTGAGGTTTTCTCCGGAATAATTCGCATCCGCTTTCGTGCCTTCCCCTTGGATGGTCAGTTTCTGGCCCAGGTTGCGGTGAACGGTGACTTCCTTGTTGTTACCCTGGAAATCCAGGCCTTTCATTTTCAGGTCAGTTTCCGTAGTCTGAACAATGTTCTTCACGTCCCCGATATTCGCGCCGTTGGTCAGCGTGTTATAGGTCGGTTTGCCATCAGCCGTGCCATCGGAGCCGCTGCCCATGTTCTTCACCTGGTTGCCGCCCAGCATTACATTGCCCTCTGTGATGGCAATATTCTTATTTGTATCATCATTCTTGATGGTCAGGCCGCTGTTGTCGATGGTGGTATTTCCCGTCGTGACACTCGTCAGGTCCGTCAGCTTCTTTGCCATCTGGACTTTCAGTTTGCCATCGGCCGTACTCTGGACAGCGATGTTCTTATCCGTCAGGTCGCCCTGGGCTCCGCCGACGATGTCGAGCTGTTCATTCAGTTTCTTCGTGATGACCTTATCATCATCGCCCTTGAACTTCAGGCCGTCATCAAGGGTAGCCACTTCATGTTTGGTCTGGCTCTTGTCTTCGTAGATGATGCGCGTTATGCCATCTGTCCCATCGACGCCTGCTTTACCTTTGTCGCCCTTGATGGTGAGGCCGTTGGCCCCATCCTTGCCATTCAGGCCGATGCTGCCGTCCCTGCCGTTGATGACTACGGCCGAGCCGTCTTTGCCATTGACACCGATCGTACCGTCAACACCATTCTTGCCCGGTTCGCCTTTTTCACCGACCGTGACGCTGTTGCCCTTGATGTCCTTGTCCATCTTGATGGTCAGGCTGCCATCGGTATTCCCGATGACCTTGAGGTTTTCTCCGGAATAATTCGCATCCGCTTTCGTGCCTTCCCCTTGGATGGTCAGTTTCTGGCCCAGGTTGCGGTGAACGGTGACTTCCTTGTTGTTACCCTGGAAATCCAGGCCTTTCATTTTCAGGTCAGTTTCCGTAGTCTGAACAATGTTCTTCACGTCCCCGATATTCGCGCCGTTGGTCAGCGTGTTATAGGTCGGTTTGCCATCAGCCGTGCCATCGGAGCCGCTGCCCATGTTCTTCACCTGGTTGCCGCCCAGCATTACATTGCCCTCTGTGATGGCAATATTCTTATTTGTATCATCATTCTTGATGGTCAGGCCGCTGTTGTCGATGGTGGTATTTCCCGTCGTGACACTCGTCAGGTCCGTCAGCTTCTTTGCCATCTGGACTTTCAGTTTGCCATCGGCCGTACTCTGGACAGCGATGTTCTTATCCGTCAGGTCGCCCTGGGCTCCGCCGACGATGTCGAGCTGTTCATTCAGTTTCTTCGTGATGACCTTATCATCATCGCCCTTGAACTTCAGGCCGTCATCAAGGGTAGCCACTTCATGTTTGGTCTGGCTCTTGTCTTCGTAGATGATGCGCGTTATGCCATCTGTCCCATCGACGCCTGCTTTACCTTTGTCGCCCTTGATGGTGAGGCCGTTGGCCCCATCCTTGCCATTCAGGCCGATGCTGCCGTCCCTGCCGTTGATGACTACGGCCGAGCCGTCTTTGCCATTGACACCGATCGTACCGTCAACACCATTCTTGCCCGGTTCGCCTTTTTCACCGACCGTGACGCTGTTGCCCTTGATGTCCTTGTCCATCTTGATGGTCAGGCTGCCATCGGTATTCCCGATGACCTTGAGGTTTTCTCCGGAATAATTCGCATCCGCTTTCGTGCCTTCCCCTTGGATGGTCAGTTTCTGGCCCAGGTTGCGGTGAACGGTGACTTCCTTGTTGTTACCCTGGAAATCCAGGCCTTTCATTTTCAGGTCAGTTTCCGTAGTCTGAACAATGTTCTTCACGTCCCCGATATTCGCGCCGTTGGTCAGCGTGTTATAGGTCGGTTTGCCATCAGCCGTGCCATCGGAGCCGCTGCCCATGTTCTTCACCTGGTTGCCGCCCAGCATTACATTGCCCTCTGTGATGGCAATATTCTTATTTGTATCATCATTCTTGATGGTCAGGCCGCTGTTGTCGATGGTGGTATTTCCCGTCGTGACACTCGTCAGGTCCGTCAGCTTCTTTGCCATCTGGACTTTCAGTTTGCCATCTGGACTTTCAGTTTGCCATCGGCCGTACTCTGGACAGCGATGTTCTTATCCGTCAGGTCGCCCTGGGCTCCGCCGACGATGTCGAGCTGTTCATTCAGTTTCTTCGTGATGACCTTATCATCATCGCCCTTGAACTTCAGGCCGTCATCAAGGGTAGCCACTTCATGTTTGGT